>CAYVDF010000138.1:0-4991 GCA_964450475.1 uncultured Pseudactinotalea sp. | reverse complement strand
TGCCCTACGCTGCGTACCTGCGGGTTATCTGGGTGAATATCAAAATAGCGAGCCATAGAAACTACCCTAGTCCCCTGGGCTGCCGATTATCCGGGACCTTCGCCGGATCGGTGGTGTCTTAACCGAGTTTGCGTGCTTGACGTCGCGCAGCGAGTTCGTCGATCGGGGTCACCTGTGCAGAATCGTCGAGGCGCTCTGTGGGGAATTCAGACAGACTGCCTTCAACTTCACGCCACACCTTCGAGACGGCGATGCCAAAGACGCCCTGGCCGCCTTGAACGAGGTCAAAGACCTCATCAGCGCTCGTACACTCGTACACCGAGGCGCCATCGCTCATGAGAGTAATCTGAGCGAGATCGTCCACTCCCCTCTCACGCAGGTGCTCCACGGCGGTGCGGATCTGCTGAAGTGAGACTCCGGAGTCGAGGAGGCGCTTGACTACTTTGAGCACGAGTACGTCGCGGAAGGAGTACAGGCGTTGGGTGCCTGAGCCGGTCGCAGGTCGGATCGTCGGCTCCACTAGGCCGGTACGAGCCCAGTAATCGAGCTGGCGATACGTGATCCCGGCTGCGCGGCACGCGACTGGGCCGCGAAAGCCCGTCGATTCGTCAATGTCGGCGAGAGCATCACCAAAGAGCATCCCCTGCATACGCGGTTCGCCAATTCCTGCGGCGGTTGTTTCGCTCACGCGACCCACTCTCCTATTAGTTCCGTGTGATCTCACCGTGCGGATCACTGGTGTCCTGCTAGTCAGGCTATGGCGCTACCGAGTTTGCGTCAACGACCCAAAGGGCCGTGAAACCGCGCCAGCTCTCGTCTTTCTCCTTAACCCTCAAGTTAAGGTTCAGGGTTAGCGCACGAATCCGCGGTTTCTAGCTTATCTGCTCCACTCCCCTGGCACTATCGCGCTGAGAAAAATCGACAGCTAACAATTGTCATCGGCGTGTCGTTATTCTTCAGGATCAGCGAAATCCGCTGGGTCCACATCGTCGAGAAACGAACGGAACTCCGCGAGCTCCTCTTCTGGGTCTGCTGACTGGGACATGTACATCTCTTCGTCCTCAGTTTCTGACTCAAGCACAAGACCCGCCTCGTTGACAATCTCCTCGGCGCAGTAGATATCCACGTCTGCGCGCAGCGCGAGCGCGACGGCATCGGAGGTGCGGGAGTCGATCCGGGTGCCGTTGCTCAGTACGAGCTCGGCGAAGAAGATACCGTCGGTGAGTTCGGTGATCTCCACTCGTTCTAGCCGTGTGGTGCACGCGTTGAGCGCGGCAATCACCAGGTCATACGGCCCAGGCCGACTCGGTTTGAGGCGGCTTTGGGCACTGGCGATCGCGACGCCTTCATGCGGGCCGATGAGGATTGGCACGGCACGACGGCGATCGTCCTCCTCCCGTAAAAGCACGACCACGTCGTTGGCTTCGGGCGTTACTCGGACGCGAACTCCCATCACCATCATCTTCAACACAGTTATTACGCTACGCGTCTTTGAGCAGTTCGGTGGGGAAATTGCTTGAAAAAGCGAAAAACTTACAGACGCTCCACGCCGTCGTCGACCATGTGGGCGTAAAGGTCCGATAGCGCATGCGAGAGTTCCCGTGAGCGAACCGCTGCCGCCGCGGCCGAGGAGGCCTTCTTTCGCGAGCGAATTGGCTCGGTCAGTTGCCGTATTAGCTCGACCTGGCGTTCTGCGCCGCTGCGCAGCGACTTCAGGTGCCGGGCTTCGATGCCTTCGCCGTCGAGCTCGATCAAGATGTCGACGATTTCTCGGGACGCGGGAGAAAACCGTCCTGAGTAGTCGCGCTTGATCAGCCCAAGTTCAAGGAAGGATTCCACTTTGGGAACATCCACCTTGCAGGCATCGGCCAATTGTTCGATCGTCATTGCGGCGTTCGTCGCCGCTGTAGTGAGCCCACCGTCTTCGGTGACGACTCGGGCACCAATCCCTGGCGCCCCGACTCCCGATCGGTCAAGCTCATCGAGGCGTTCGCGGATGACCTTTAACGGCAGGAACGAGTCCCGCTGGGCGGCAAGGGCGAAGCGCAGGCGTTCGATATCCGCCTGAGAGTACGAGCGGTACCCCGACGCCGTGCGCTGCGGCGTAACGATCCCCTGCTCTTCAAGGAATCGGATCTTCGAGATCCGCACGGCCGGGAATTCGCGCGTCAGCACAGCAAGGGCCGCCCCGATACTCATCGTGGGCGTGTGCGAAACGTCTTGAGGCCACGTCGTGCCTGAAGGCGCAGTGGTATCAGGCTCGATGTTGGTGGCGCGAGCGGGCTGAGCGGACGCCATTAAGCTTGCTGGCTCTGCTCGCGGTGTGGGCTGGGGTGGTAGGTGAGGCGGAATTTGCCGATGAGCACTTCATCGCCCGTCACGAGCATCGCCTCATCCACGCGCACGCGGTTGACGTACGTGCCGTTGAGGCTGCCAACGTCGCGCACCGAATACCCGTTCGGGTTGTGCAAGAACTCGGCGTGCTTACGGGAGACCGTCACGTCGTCAAGGAAAATATCGGCGCTCGGGTGACGACCAGCCGTCGTGCGGTCAGCATCAAGCAGGAAACGCGCTCCAGCATTGGGGCCGTGCTGCACGATCAGCAATGCGGAGTTCGGGGGCAGCGCCTCGATCGCCTCGCGATCCTCAACGCGTGAGGGAGTCGCGGGGTGATCCATCTCCGCCGAACCGATCCGCTCAAAGGCGGCCGTGGTTTGGACAGGCGTCTCCTCCGGCAGGGATCCTCCCGGTACCTGCGACTCAGGCGTTGTCATCTCGTGCCTCACTCATCCATGTCGAGAACCTTGTGGTAGCAAGATTACTTGTTTTCTTCAGTTGGCGTGGCGTAGTCCAAGGGGCGAATCTCCTTGACGGCGGAAATCTCTTGGTCTTCGTGCTCCACCATGGTTACCGTCGCTCCTGCCGTACGAAATCCTGCGAGGGCTCCCCCTGGAATGTCGAGGGCACCCGCGAGGGTAGCTGCGTTGCCGATCGCCTTCCAGCGGTAGGGCTCCTTCAGGAGTTCTCCATCCACGATAATCCCGCCGGGGGTTTCAAGGAAATAGGACGAGGCGATGAGACGAACTCCGTTGAGGCTGACTGCTTCAGCGCCCGCGTTACGGAGTTCTTCGAGCATGTGCACCATGTGGTGCGAGGCGATCTCCATTTGAGGGTCGTCGACGTTCACCTCAACCCCCGGGCCGTGGACGGGAACCGTCCCTGCCAGAATTTGTTGGACCGATGAGTAGTTACGTAAGTACTCGCTCTGATCAGTACCGGACTGCAGCGCGCTCCGGTCGAGACGAAGCTGGCTTCGCTCCTCAGTCAGATCTTGGTTACGCCGAGTCACCTCATCGAGGAGCTGAACGAGGTCGTCTTGGCGCAGTTGTGCAAGGTCATCGGTCTGGATCTGGCGCACTTGGACGACGATCCCAAATCCGAGTGCTGCCATGAGCACGGCGACGAGCAGCTGCGAGTGGATGCCGAAGGATCTCTTCTCAGGTTTGGTGCCTTCCGTGGGTGCCGGCTCGGTGTCCTCTTCTGTTGCGACGGCGGGGTCGTCCACGACAGCTTCATCGTCACCGATCAACTCAACTTCGGGTGCTAGGTCGTCTTCGGGCTTCTTCTCGGTCATCGTTAGGCCTTAAACACGTATCGACGGATCGAGGCCGAGTTGGAGAAGATTCGGATGCCGAGCACGACGACGACCGCCGTCGAGAGTTGCGGGCCCACCCCGAGTTGGTCACCAACGAACACGAGTGTTCCCGCGATCACGACGTTGAAGAGGAAGGAGGTCACGAACACACGCTCATCGAAAGTGCCCTCAAATCGTGCACGCAGACCACCAAGGAGCGCATCGAGCGCCGCGACGACGGCGATCGGAAGATAGGGTTGCAGGCCCACCGGGATGTCGATTTTGAACAACAGCCCGAAGATGATCCCGATAACGAGACCAGCAACAGCAATCATGTGTTCCCTTTCCGATCCTCTAGTTTGGCACGTCCTCGGACCCGATGGGATCCGCATACGTAATTTTCATCGCGTCACCCGCGGGCATCTGCAGGTTCTGCACTTGGGTGACACTACTCTTTATTCGATAGCTCGAATTCAGCAGTCGTAAGTGGTTTGCCGCCGGCGAGTCTTGCAACGACCTCGTTATCATGTCGGCATCCCCGATTGCGGCGATCTCATACGGCGACTGCACTGGTTCGAGATCAACGAGGATCACTTCGCCGGCGGTGCGGATCGCCGTGCCGAACGCTAGACGCTTGCCGTTGACGGTGATCGCCTCAGCACCTGCCGCCCATAGGCCGTTGACGACGATCTGGATATCCGCATCGAGCACGAGTTCTTCCGCGCTGCTCGGCTGGGCAGGCTCGGTCAGGACGACGACGATCCCCGGGCCCTCTAATGCGCTCGTGCCGGCGTGCATCTCTAGGACGTCGATGAGCTCGCGTCGCTCTGCATCGGCCGCGGGGTCGAGCGCCGCGGTTCGTTCGCTGATCTCGGTACGCAGATCGCGAACCTCTTGGCGCAGGCTTTCTGAAATCGCCGAACGATCTCGGATTTGTTCCTCAAGCACCGTGCGTGCTTGGAGCGTGCTGTCGACGGGGGCACGGAGCTGTCGCGCGGCCCACACTCCCCCGGTGCCGATCGCGATCGTGAGGACCAGCACGATAAATTCCTGAAACCACGAGCGTTTGCGATGCCCGCGGTTCGCTGCCGCCTCGGCATACGCAGCATCACGCGGGCGCTCCATGATTTCTCGGAGCAGCGTCATCGACGCGTCCGAGCGGCGGACCTCCGCTGGCGGTGGCGTGGGTGTCGAGGGCGGCGAGTCAACCATCGGTCGTCTGTTCTTCGCCTGCCGGACGAATACCAACATGCCGTTTGGCCATCTCGGTGGTGGCCGAGCGCATCGTTGGGCGTTCGTCGCTCGCTCGAAGATCGTGCTGAAGGACCTCGCGGAACTGGTTGAGGTAGACAATTCC
>CAYVDF010000137.1:0-5095 GCA_964450475.1 uncultured Pseudactinotalea sp. | reverse complement strand
GCAGTATTAAGGACGTCGCAGGGTTGCCGTTGCTGCATCTGTTCATCGGTGCCGAGGGGGTGCTGGGGGTCGTCACCGAGGTGACGGTTCGTCTCCTGCCGCTGCCTGTCGTGGCTGGAACGCTCGTCGCGTTCTTCCCCAACACCGAGCAGGCGAGCGATGCCGTCGTTGCAATCAAATCGACGATCGTGCCCTCGATGATGGAGATGATGGATCGCACCGTCATCAACGCGGTGGAAGACCAAATGAATATGGGGCTCGACCGCGACGCCGCTGCCTTCCTCGTCGTCCAGTTTGATTCGGGCGGCGACGCCGAAGCGCAGGGTAAGTTCGTTGAAGAACAGTGCCTCGCCAACGGTGCAACGGAATGCTTCTTCACCTCCGACCCCGATGAGGGGGAGATGTTCATCCAAGCCCGCCGAGAGGGAATCCCTGCGATCGAGAGGCTCGGCCCGCTTCTTCTTGAAGATGTCGGCGTGCCGGTGCCGCAACTTCCGAAGCTTATGAGCGGTATTGAGCAGATCGCAGATAGCAACGACGTGACGATCGCGGTGCTTGCTCACGCTGGGGATGGCAACACGCACCCGCTCATCGTTCTTGACCCACGCGACCCGAAGCAGCAGGAACGCGCCCAGCAGGCTTACGGTGAAGTCATGGATCTTGCGATCAGCCTTGGGGGCACGATCACTGGTGAGCACGGCGTTGGCCGATTGAAGCAGCCGTGGCTCATCGACCAGGTGGGGGATCGCTCGTATGAGCTCATGACGCAGATCAAGCAGGTCTTCGATCCGAAGGGAATCCTCAACCCTGGCGTGATCATCGCGAAGTAGACGTCGATCTTGACACGACGCGGCGGGTCGTGCCGCCATCACGCAGGGTCGAGGCTCTGGGCGGTATGCGCGCCTAGTCGGCGCGAGCGCTTGACGTTGTTTCGATGAAGAAGCCATCAAAAGGGATGACACCCCACGGGATATAGCCGGGGCGCACGTAGGCGGTTAGTGTTACTTGCGCGGTGTTCCCGTTGAGAGCCCGTGTCGGCGCTGTGACGCTGAGTTGGTGGAAGCGGCTTGCCTGCGAGGCTGGAAGTCGCTCGAGGTAGGTATCGACGCCGAGGCGCACGGATTCGTCGGAAAGCGGGACGCCGACCGAGGGGTCAGAGTAGTAGCGCTCTTCGTCGATCTCTGTCGCGGCGTAGAGAGCCGCCATATCGGTGAGCGCGAGGAGACGTTTGCGTTCAATTTGAATCTGGGTGATCGTCGCAAACGTGAGCACGAGCGCGATCGCAATCGCCGATAGTGCGATCGACAAGATGAGCGTGTTGCCCCGCTCCGCGTCATGAGTCTTGGTGAGGTGCGCCGTCATGTCATGGCCTAAAACGGTCGATGGTGGCGAACGCGTCGGCGCTCACGCGAACACTGGTGGGTACAGCGCGGGCGATGAAGTCAGGGATGAGCGGGAGAGGGACGTCGATGGCGATAGTGACGTGGACACCGGCGCCTGGGGTGAGGCACGGTGTTGCCTCGCATGTGACGGTGAGGCGATGGGTGCCGGAGTCGAAGCCATGGTCGGCGAACGCGAGGTGTGTCGCGGCCCGCGAGCGGTGCTCGGCTTCGTCGATGGTGTCGGCCCGTGCGTAGATGCGGCCGCTTTCACGAGCGGCGGCCTCGGCGGCGTACGTGGCTGCTTGAACCGATGCAAACGTGAGGATGAGGTAGACGATCGGGATGAGCAGCAGGAGAGTTCCGGCAAGAAATTCGACAACCGCGCTGCCATCCTCACCCTTGGGGCCTAGACGTGGGGCGATGCTCATTCGACCACCGCTCGACCAATCGAGGTCACCATCTGGGGGCCGAAAAAGCCCACGAGCGGCAACGGTGAACGCACGGTGATCTCGACGATGGGAACGCCGTGGAAATCCGTGATCGTCGCGGCGATATTCGTCGAATAACTTTGCGGCAGAGCGGCATTGATGAGCGTGCGCGTGTGAGCCACGCCAGCGCTCAGCGAGGAGCCGTGCAGGGCAGCAAGCCGTGCACCTTCCCCAGCCGAATCAACGATCGTGTTGCGCGCATGGAGGGCGAACGCCAGCTGGAAAATGGCTGCAGCCACGAGGCTGAGCAGCATGCTGACGAAAACGAATTCTGCGACCGCAGAGCCTCGTTCAGATGTTGAGGATGCGTGAGATCGCCGTATCAAAGACACGAGCCAGAGCCTCCCCAGCGAGAGCCCAGATCAAAATGACGAGGCCGGCTGTCATGATGACAAGCATGACCCAGCCCGGCACGTCCCCGCGTTCTGGATCCTCGCTGAGCAATCGTTGCAACATCCGTGAGTAGAGCCTGACGAACATTTTTCTCCTCTAGGAAAGGGACAACATGTGTAGTCCGGGGAACAGGGCAAACAGCACCGTGACGGGCAGTAGAAGGAAGACAACGGGAATCATCATCGTGATTTCCTTCTTCCCTCCCACTTCGATGAGAGCGTGGTGGCCGGCGCTGCGGGCGTCTTCGGCCTGAGAGCGCAGGACTTGGGCGAGCGGAGTACCGCGTTCGATGGCGGTCGCGACCCCTTCGGTGAATCGCACGATCGAGGCGACGTTGGTTCGGGCAGCCATCGCGGCGAGCGCTTGGGGGAGTGGGATGCCCGAACGCACATCGGCGAGCACGGCCTGAAGTTCAGTGCTAAGTTCCCCGGAGGTGACGTTCGCGACGCGCTCGATCGCCGCCAGCGGGGACTCTCCGGCCGAGACAGACAGCGCAAGCAGTTCGGCGATCGTGGGGAACTCAGCGGCCATCGTCTGTTCGCGCGCGTTGACTTGCCGTGTCAAGAGGTAGTCGCGGCCAAGGGCTGCGGTGATCGCGGCACCAAACACGAGGATCCCCAGGAGGATCGGATTTGTTCGGGAGGTGGCGAAGAACGCGATCGCCAAGAACAGTCCGATGCCAAGTCCGGCGGTCGCCCAAATAATTTGTTCGATGCGGAAGTTCTCCACGGAGCGCTCCCCGCCAGCGCGTTGCAGGCGGGTTTGCACAGAGTTTGCTTGGGAGCCGAGGCGGTTGAGAATCCTGTTGACGTCGGCAAGGATCGGCCGCAGCAGACGCTCGACCTGAGGAAAGGGCGTGTGCGTGATGAGCAGCGGGGAGGTTCCCACGGGCTCGCGTAGGTAGGGTTCGAGTCGGTAGGAGAGCCGAGGCCGGTTGGCAAGGATGCGCCAAATCACGAGGAGTGCACCGGTGCTGAAGAGCAGCCCGACAATGGCACCCGTCGGGTGGAACGTGTATCCAAGGACGGTCATCATCGCAGCACCCGCTCTTCCTCTGGGAGCCGGCCAAGGCGCAGCATGAGCACGTACGCGAGCGCGGTCATCACGACTCCAGTGGCCAGAACCATAAGACCAAGGGGAGTATCGAATGCTTGAGTCGTTTCTTTCCGCGTTGACAGCAGCAGCAACACTATCCACGGCGCAACCGTGGCGATCCGGGCTCCGGCCGTTGTCCAGGACTGGCGCGCCTGGAGCTCCCGGCGCGTGGCCAGATCCTTACGCAAGAAATCAGCCAGGGTGCCAAGGAGCTTCGTGAGATCGGTTCCGCCGACCTCACGGGTGATACGCAGCGCCTCGATGATGCGGTCGGCATCGGCATCAGCGATCCGGGCCTTCAGCGTCGTCAGGCACTCATCGAACCGACCAGTTGCCTGATAGTGAGCAGCAAAGTCACGAAAGTGGTGTTGCAGCGGCTCTGGACCGCGATCGGCGAGCGAAGCGAGCGCTTCGGGCAAGGGCATCCCGGCGCGGATCGCAGAGATGAGGTCATCAATCGTGTCGGGCCACAGGGCGCTGAGCTCGGTGCGGCGGCGGCGCGCAGCCATCGAGACATACCACATGGGGGAGAGCGCAAGCAGGATGCTTGCCACGGTCGAGATCGCGAGCGAGGTAGAAATCGTGAACGTCACGATCCACGCGATGATGGCGATGATGAGGCACGTGACGATGAACGTCGTGATCCCAAGGTCGTGCATGCCCGCCTGATTTAGCCGGTCGCGCATGCGGTTGATGGCGGCCTTCTCCCGCGTGGGCCGCGGCTCGTGTTCCCAAAACGAGGACCACACGAGCACGAGTCCGGCGCCTGCGATGAGACTGATTACTGTACCCATGCCGACTCCTGCGCCAGCGAAATCCCCGCGGCTCTTAGTTCGGTGCCGTCGTGGGTGAAGAGCGGACTCGTCTCGATGACGTCGCCTTCGACCCGCCCAGAGACGGCGAGGATTTCCTTGGTGTGGCGTCTCCCCCGAGAGTCGGCTCCGAGGTGGATGACGATATCGATCGCGCTAGCGACTGTGGGGATAACAAACCTGTCGGTGATATTTTCACCGGCAAGGAGCGGCAGCGTACAGATCTTCGTAATCGCTTCACGCGCGGAGTTCGCGTGAATCGTCGCCATGCCCGGGATTCCGGAGTTCAGGGCGATGAGCAGATCAAGGGCCTCAGCCTCACGCACCTCGCCAATGATGAGGCGGTCGGGGCGCATCCGGAGTGCTTCTTTAACGAGTTTTCGCAACGGAACCTCGCCTGTTCCTTCGAGGTTCGCGCTGCGGGTCTGCATCGTCACGATGTCGCGGGCCAGGATGTTGAGTTCGAACACTTCCTCGCACGTAATCACGTGCTCACTGGCAGGAATTGCACCGGCGAGAGCGTTGATCATCGTCGTCTTTCCAGAGTTCGTGGCGCCGGAGACGAGAATATTTTTGCCCTGAACGACCGCGTTGTTGAGGAAGTGCGCTGCCTCGGCTGTCAACGATCCCAGCCGCACGAGATCCTCCGTTGAGTGCGCGCGGGCAACATACTTGCGGATGTTCACGGCCCAGTGTCGGCGCGTGACGTCGGGGATCACCACGTGCAAGCGTTCGCCGGTGGGGAGAGAAGCATCAACGAACGGCGAGGACAAATCGAGCCGGCGCCCTGAGGTACGTAGCATTCGCTCGACGAGATCACGCACCTGATCCTCAGTCAGGATAATGTTCGTGAGCTCCGCCTTGCCTGAGCGGCTCACGAACACCAGGGACGGGGCGTTGATCCAGATCTCCTCGAGCGAATCGT
>CAYVDF010000136.1:1059-5147 GCA_964450475.1 uncultured Pseudactinotalea sp. | reverse complement strand
CCAACGGCGAACCAAGTTTAACAACCACCTAGGAACAAAACCCAGGACGGTTCAGCGCAAACCGGCCACGATATCGGTGGCCATCGAGGTGAGTTCGGAGTTGCGGGAACGTTCCGCGGTTTGGGCGCGTTGCAGCGGGCGCAGGAGTGGCCCAGAGACGAAGGCGAGAAGCGGTGCCACCGCGAGCACGATGATGCCGAGCAAGACGTTGGTGTTCAGCACGATCACGGCGACCACGAGGTAAGCAATGATGTGCCCAAAGACCCGATTAGCGACTTCCAGGAACTGCCCAAACTGGCTGGCATCCGACTCGGCGACGGCGAGCACCTCTCCGGTGGGAGTGTGCCGGCCGAGGGCATGCCAATGATGAAATTGTCACCATCTGGTGCGCTCTGGCACCTGGCGGAGCTACTGCTCTTTACGCCACTGCTGATAGGCGTCCTTCATCATCCCTAAGTCGAGGCGGTCAACCTTGAGGATTCGCTCCGGGCGCGGGTATTCGCCTTGGGCTTTCTGCCACACGTGCGCCGGCACGCGAGCAAGAAAGCCGCTGAGTTGGGCGATCATCGGATCAATATTTTCGGTCTTCTGCACTCCCTTGGTGTACACATAGATCCGGTGATCTTGCATCACCATCTCCGGCGTGAACTGTTCTGCGACCAGCCATTGGGCCATCTCCGGCGTCATGATGTCGATGGCAGCGGGAGGGTGCTCGGCGTGGATGGTGTACGCCTCGGCAAGTCCAGAATGGGTGAACTCAATCGGTTTAGTCAGCCGACTCTCTAGGGCATCAAGTTTGCGACGGCGCCGGATAATCATCTGCGGCAGAGGAAGTGGCAGCTCGAGTCCCACCACATGCCAGGGCCTCACCTGGCTGCTGGTACTTCCGTCCGAGTCCCTGTCGTAGGAGGTGTAGGCGTAGGTGAAGGAGTGGCCGGGGTACTGCCCGGCGTTAAAGTACATGACGTCTTGCGCGTCGTCGTCGCGGCCACCCCCAAAACTCAGCCCCGGCTTTGCACTCGAGCGGCCTTCAGCGTAGAACGGGAGCAACTGCGGGTACGAGTCGAGAATCGTCGCATCGGACTTCTCGTATCGCCAGCCTCGTTCTTCCGCAAATGCCATTAGCTTCTGCCCTTGTCGCTTCTTCGCGACAAAGCGGGCGGCGATGATTGTCAGGATGACGATTGTGGCGGCTGCAATAATATATTTTTCCATGAGACCCCTCGTGGGCCCGGCACCTCGTAGTGTCGGGGTAGCAACCCTAGCAGAACTTTTGGCAAGGTCGTGGTGAACGCAGCGGATTTATGCTGCTAATTGCACACCTCGGGCGACATTGAGCAGGCAGGCGCGTTTGGCGGTCACCCGTTTCGGCGCTGCTCGATAATCGCCTCCTTCTGAGCAATCGTGTCCTCAAGTTCTGCTTCCCACTTACGCCTCTGGCGCCGGGCGCGCTCTGCACCTCGCTCGCCACCGCCCCGCAACTCCATGACGTCCTGGCGCACGTCGCACGAGTCGTCGATTGCCTCTTGGACTTCCTCCCGAGTCCGCGCCAGTGAGCTTTCGAGCCCCTGGAGGGTCATCGTCTCGGCGAGTAGGCGCCTTTGCTCCTCGACATCGAAGGTCGCCTTCGGCCACTTCAGGCGCATATCGACCATAGTCCGCGTCACGATCTCTGTAACAGCCAAGCGGCTAAACCACTTGCGGTCAGAGGGAATCACGTACCAGGGCGCGATATCGGTGCTCGTGTAACGAAACACGTCAGCATACGCCTCTTGGTATTCATCCCATTTGGCGCGCGTTTTCAAGTCACTCGTCGCGTACTTCCACCGCTTATCCGGCCGGTCGAGGCGGCTCATGAGCCGCGCCCCCTGCTCGTCGTGACTAATCATGTGCGCGAATTTCAAAACGGTCGTGCCGGAGTCAACGAGTTCCTTTTCGAACTCATTAATGACGTCGTAGCGTTTCCTCCACACGGGTTCTTCCACTATGTGTTCAACGCGTTGTACAAGCACATCTTCGTAATGGGAGCGGTCGAAAATTCCAATGCGGCCTGGTTTTGGCAGCGCCTTGCGGATGCGCCACAGGAAATGTTCGGCCGCTTCTTCTGGGGTGGGTACCCCGAACCCCGTGATCTCGACACCTTGAGGGTCGACCATGCCCATGACATGCCGGGCGATGCCACCCTTACCGGCCGTGTCGATTCCTTGGAGCACGATGAGGAGCGAGACTGGCTTGTCCATCCGACCCTGGGCATACAAGCGCTCTTGGAGTTCAGCGAGCAGCTTTCCACGCTCAGCCATGAGCTCTTGGCCCCCGGCTTTGTCGCCCGAAAAGCCCGGGGTGCTGCCGGTATCAAACGCGGCAAGGTCGAAGACTTCACTCGCGCGTAACGTCTTACGCGGGTCCTTGTCCCATTCCATGGAGCAAGTCTGCCACGGGATTAGCGGCTTCACCGAGATGGCAGGCCATAAACTGTGCCGATCGGGGACACCGCTTGACAGCGGCCTGGCTCGCCCCGCGCACGATGCAGGAAGAGAATTCATGACGACCCCAGAATCAACGCCACCAGGTTGCTTCCCACAACCGCGTCAAACTGATTGACCAGCTCAGGGCGCATTTTGGTTTCACGCAGGACGAAGCTGGGTTCGGTGCCGACTCCGCGGGATTTGAAGCCGTTGTGGGCTTTGACGCCCAGAGATGGGCCGGACACGCCGACCCACCTCGGGTGCGCGAACAACTAGTCGGCGAGGAGATCGTTGGTGTAGTACTCGGTCCAGTCTGGGGCCTGGGTTAGCGGCTTGCCATCTGAGTCAGTGAGGAGTCCTTGCTCGAGCAGGAACGCGCCATGGTCGGTCCAGTAGTCGGGCTGTGCGGCGCCGACAGCAATCCCATCTGCGACGAAGTAGTCTTTCGCCAGCAGCGCGGTGCTTGCGTGAACGAGTTCCTCTTGCCCCGCGAACAGCTCTGGGTCAGCGGCAATGAGGATGTCTGCCGCCTGGTCGGGATTTTCCACCGCGAACGAGTACCCGCGTTGAACAGCCTGCACGAATGCTCGGGCTGCGTCGGGGTGCTCATCGAGGAAACGATCCGACCCCACGATACTTATCGTGTGGCTCTGGGGCACACCGAAGTCCTCGTACTTGAACGTGCCGTACGGGCGGCCCTCCAACTCGGCGTGGACGTTCTCCCAACTCACGATGGAGAGGGTGAAATCTACCGCCCCGGAATCGAGCGAGTCGTATACCGCCGCGTCGAGGACGACCTCTTCGAAGTCGCCCGCCCCACCATCACCGGTTACGATGGCGCGAGCCACCGCCGTCCAAATCGGATCGCCGAATCCGCCAAACTTCTTGCCGTCGAAGTCAGCGGGCCTGGTGATGTCGTCGCGCTTGGGATCAAAGATGACGATCCCGGTTTCCTGCTGAACAACCTGGAAGACGGAGGTGATCTCGTGGCCCTGAGCCCCGGAGATCTGGATCCCCGTCTGTTCAGCGATTCCAAAATCTGCCTCTCCAGCGGAGATCTGCTCGATCGGTGTGGTGGTGCCTAGTGCCAGGATGTTTACGTCAATTCCTGCCTCGGAGAAATAGCCTTGATCTTCGGCCACCACGAGGCCGATGTGGTTGGTGTTGAGTGACCAGTCGAGCGCAACCCGGATCGGTTCGCTACTTGGCTGGATTACCTCTGAATCAGCGGCGAGACTCGCTTGCTGCTCGGCGGGGGCGCACGCGGCGAGAGCCGCTAATGCGATGGCTGCGAGTCCAAAAAGTGGTCGCTTGAGATACATCTTTCGTGCCCTTTCATAGTTACTTCTACATAGGCACGGGAGTGAGAAACGTTCCTGCGCTAGCATGACCTAGTTCAGGTTCAACGGTCGAAGGATATTGCCCTTCCTCTCAGCCCGGACTTCCGGACTCCCGTGTTCACGCCGCACGTTAGCAGAGCCGATGAGGTGAGCTGCGGCGTCGTCCAAAAATCTCACGAGGACGAGTCGGGCGCGGAAAATTCTGTTCGGATTGAGATCCTGCGCGTGCCGGCTGGTCGCATCCGCCACGAGCCTGAGCCTTCCTGTGGGCGGGGTCATACGT
>CAYVDF010000136.1:0-1049 GCA_964450475.1 uncultured Pseudactinotalea sp. | reverse complement strand
GGAAAAAGAGATGTGGAACGTCGCTGAATAGTGGAATCAGCAGCAGCCAAACATTGCGTGTCAGACGCCTCGCCTAGGTTGATGAATAGACATAAGTCCGCCTGCGCGCGAGTCTAAGGAGAAACGATGACGAATCCATATCCCACGCCACCGGGCTGGTATCCCCAAGATGACGGCAGCGGCCGCTACTGGGACGGTGAGCAGTGGACGGAACACACGGTCGAGAACTTTGACCCGAGCCACGCTGGGCCGGTCGCTCCAGCTGTAAGTGAGCCTGCAGTCGAGCCGCGGCCATGGTTTAAGAAGAAGCGGTTCATCATTCCTGGTGCTCTGCTGATCCTCGTTGCTTTCGGCGCAGCGCTTAGCGGCAACAACGACGACGTTCCAGCTTCCGCGGAGAAGGCACCCATCGCCTCGACTCAGGGTGCTGACGAAGCTGAGCCCGTCGCAGCAGAAGAAGCTGAAGAGGAAGAACCTGCCCAGGATTCCGAGCCTGCTGAGGAGGAAGAGCCTGCCGCACCTGAGGTTGAAGAAGGGGCGTCGCACACGACGTCGCAGACACAAGCGATCAGGTCGGCCGAATCGTATCTCAGGTTCACGGCCTTCTCTCGCCAAGGCTTGATTGATCAGCTCGAGTTCGAGGGCTACTCCAAGGACGATGCGACCTATGCCGTCGACGTTGTTGATCCCGATTGGAAGGAGCAGGCGCTTCGCAGCGCCGAGAGCTACTTGGACTTCTCGGCGTTCTCGCGTACCGGCTTGATCGAGCAGCTAGAGTTTGAGGAGTACTCGAAGGAGGACGCCACTTATGCGGTCGACAACGTTGAGGTCGATTGGATGGAGCAAGCGGCGAAGTCTGCCGAAAGTTACCTCGAGCTTATGCCCTTTTCACGCTCCGGCCTGATCGACCAGCTCAAGTTCGAGGGCTTCACCGATGAGCAGGCCAAGCACGGCGCCGACTCAGTTGGTTTGTAGCCTCTATCGCTGCTGATCGGAGTTCCCCGGCGGGTCAGCTGCCGGGGACTTTGCGCCGATTGGCATCATGGGAG
>CAYVDF010000135.1:0-5160 GCA_964450475.1 uncultured Pseudactinotalea sp. | reverse complement strand
AAGATCGCGCTCGGGTGCCGTAACACGCGCGCGTCCTTTCGCGGATCGGTGTCGTAGACGACGACGTCGGCCGGGGCGCCTTCAGAGATTCCCGGGGCCCCGAGGTAGGTGCGTGCGTGGTAGGAAGCGGCGGCAACGAGCACGGCATCGGGCACTCCGGCGCGGCGCATGAGGTCGATCTCATCGTGGTAGGACCCGTGGGGTACTCCCCCTCCGGCGTCAGAGCCGATGAGCAGTTGCACGCCCGCCTCGTGCAGGGCACGGACCTGGTCGAAGCGGTTGTCGTAGAGTGCACGCATGTGCGCGGCATAGACGGGGAACTTCTCATCCGCTTGCTCAGCGATGGTGAGGAAGTTCTCCACCTGACTCAGCGTCGGGGTGACCGGTACGCCCGCAACGGCGGCGCGTTCCATCTGGGCGGCGTCCATGCCGCAACCGTGCTCGATACAGTCGACGCCGGCATCGAGCAAGGGGTCGATCGTCGCGTTGGCGAACGTGTGGACCATGACCCGGGCGCCGTTTGCGTGAGCGGCGGCGACGGCCGCTTTCAACTGCTCGGGCGTCCACAGGGGCTGAAGGTCGGCGTTTTCACCGGCGCTGCGGTCGATCCAATCCCCCACGAGTTTCACCCAGCCATCGCTCGCGAGTGCTTGCTCGGCGAGCGCATTGGGCAATTCATCAGGGTTGTCAACGTTGAGCGGAAGGTGGCGTATGTAGCGCATCGGTCGGGCGATGTGCTGGCCGGCGCGAATGATGCGCGGTGCATGGGGGTTGCCGTCGAGAACGTGGGTATCGATCGGCATGCCTGCATCGCGGGTGAGGAGCACACCAGTTTGGGTCGTCGTGCGTGCATGAGCGAGCATCGTCTCCTCATCGCCGAGGCCATCGGCACTCAGCCCGATGTGGCAGTGCACGTCGACGAGTCCGGGCAGCACAAACCCCTCGATCACCTCGGAGGTTTGGTTCGGCGGGAGCGGGGCGAACGTTAGGGTGGTGCCTTCGATGCGCACCTGATTGTGAGTCTGGAGATCACCCACGATGACCGTGCCGCGAAGAGTCACCATTGCACGCGCTCCTTAGGGCTTCAAGAACTTATCGAGGTTCGAGAGCATACCTGGATCGATCTCGGGCATCTTCGTCGCGCCAAAGGCCGCCCCGGGCGCAGATTGCTGCTGCTGTGCTGTTTCCTCCTGCGCACGCTTGGCGGGGTTACCCGAACGCGAGCGGCGCCGGCGCTGCTGTTGCGGTTTCTGTCGGCCGCGGGCACGCTTACCCATCCCAGGGAGGGCGCCCATGCCGGGGATGCCGGGCATTCCGCCACCGCGGGACATCGACTGCATCATCGTCTTCGCCTGCTCGAAGCGCTGCATGAGGCCGTTGACTTCCTGCACCGAAGTGCCGGAACCACGGGCGATGCGCGAGCGGCGCGAGCCGTTGAGGAGCTTCGGGTCGTGGCGTTCGGCTGGGGTCATCGAGTTGATGATCGCCTCAACGCGGTCGATTTCGCGTTCGTCAAAGTTTTCTAGCTGCTCGCGCATCTGGCCCATGCCAGGGAGCATTCCGAGCATGCTCTTCATCGAGCCCATGCGGCGCAGCTGCTGCATCTGGGTAAGGAAGTCTTGAAGCGTGAACTCTCCATCGCCGGAGATCTTCGCGGCAAGCTCCGCGGCCTGCTCCTCATCGAAGGCTTTCTCCGCCTGTTCGATCAGGGTGAGGATGTCACCCATGTCGAGGATGCGCGAGGCCATTCGGTCGGGGTGGAAGCGTTCAAAGTCGGTGAGCTTCTCCCCCGTCGAGGCAAACAGCACCGGCTTACCGGTGACCGTCCGGATCGACAACGCAGCACCACCACGGGCATCGCCATCGAGCTTGGAAAGCACAACCCCGGTGAAACCAACACCGTCACGGAAGGCCGCGGCCGTATTGGCGGCGTCCTGACCGATCATCGCATCGACGACGAACAAGATTTCGTCGGGCTGCACCGCGTCGCGAATATCGGCGGCCTGGCCCATGAGCTCATCGTCCACACCGGTACGCCCGGCAGTGTCAACGATGACGACGTCGTAGAGCTTCTCGCGTGCGTGCTCAACCCCTGCGCGTGAGACCTGCACGGGATCACCCACGCCGTTGCCGGGCTCGGGTGCCCACACTGGCACGCCGGCTTGTTCACCGACAATCTGCAGCTGGGTCACCGCGTTCGGACGCTGGAGGTCGGCCGCGACGAGGAGTGGGGTGTGCCCCTGCTCGCGCAGGTACAGGCCGAGTTTTCCGGCAAGGGTCGTCTTACCCGCACCCTGCAGACCCGCGAGCATGATGACGCTCGGGGGGCGCTTGGCGAGGTTGAGTTCGCGGGAGGAACCACCGAGGATCTCGATGAGCTCATCGTTAACGATCTTGACGATCTGCTGGCCGGGCTGCAACGCCTTCGACAGGTCGGCGCCCTTGGCCTTCTCGCGCACGGCGTTGGTGAAGGCACGGACGGCGGGCACGGCGACGTCAGCATCGAGGAGTGCGCGGCGCACCTCGGAGATCGTTGCCTCGATGTCGGCATCGGTCAGTCGCCCTTTGCCCCGGAGGGCTTTGAGCGGCGCTGTGAGCCGGTCGGAAAGACTTGCGAACACGAAGAATCCTTAAACGTTCGGGTAGTAAAAGTTAACTTAGCAGGGCGTCGACGAAAATTTCCGGATCGAACGGCGCGAGGTCGTCTGGCCCCTCCCCGAGGCCGACGTACTTCACCGGGATGCCAAGTTCCCGCTGCACAGCGACGACGATCCCGCCCTTGGCGGTGCCATCAAGCTTCGTCAGCACGACACCGGTGACGTTCGCGACCTCGGCGAACACCTGCGCTTGGCGCATGCCGTTTTGGCCGGTCGTTGCGTCGAGGACGAGGAGCGCCTCAGAGATCGGTGCCTGGCGCGAGGCCACGCGGGCGACTTTACCGAGTTCGTCCATGAGGCCGGACTTGTTTTGGAGTCGGCCGGCGGTGTCGATGATGACGACGTCAACGCCGGCATCGATTCCTGTTTTGACGGCGTCAAAAGCAACGGCCGCGGGATCGGCGCCTTCACGGTCAGAACGCACGACGGGAACCCCGACGCGGTCGCCCCACGTCTGGAGCTGGTCAGCCGCCGCAGCGCGGAACGTGTCCGCTGCACCAAGGAGCACGTCCTTATCCTCGGCCACGAGGATCCGGGCGAGCTTTCCGGCGGTCGTCGTCTTACCGGTGCCGTTGACCCCGACCATGAGGATGGTGGCCGGGTGTAGCTCACCGTCATCACCAAGGACTGGTGAGGACTTGAGCGAGCGGTCCATCTTGGGATCAACGAGATCGAGGAGGATCTTGCGCAGTTCGTCCTTGACCGCGCCCATGTCGGCCGCACCGGTGACCCGCACCTGGGTGCGCAGGCGGTCGAGGAGTTCATCGGTTGGGCCAGAGCCGAGGTCTGCGACGAGCAGGGTCTCTTCGATCTCTTCCCAGTCCGATTCCGAGAGCGAATCGCGCGAGAGCACGTTGAGCAGCGCGGCACCGAGCGCACCGGATTTGGCGAGGCGAGAACGCAACCGCTCCATCCGGCTTGCTGGCGGCTCGGGTTTTTCGATGACCGGCGTCGGTTCGGGAGCAACTTCGGGCTCCTCGACCGGTTCGAGCGGTGGGCGCTCCGCGGTGAGCACATCGCCCGGCTCATCGTCATCGCTCACGTCCGGGGCGGCCGTGGGCGTCGTCTCGCGGATCTCGGGCGCGTGGCTATCGCGGGTGCGGCGGGGGCGCAGGAAGAAGAACCCGAGCCCGAGCACCACGACGGCGATGGCAGCGAAGAGAATAATCTGTTCAGTAGTCATAGCGCCTTCTATTGTGCCGCACTTTTACGCGCTGGGCCTGCGCGTGCTGCTCTAAGCCGAACTAGTGGCGAACGCGGTGCAGCGTGAGGATGTCACGCGGTTCGACGTAGCCCGAACCGTCTTCGGCGAGGTCAATGAGGTCCCCCACCTTCAGGTCATTGTCGAGCTCGAGCGGTTCGGCGATCATTGCCGATTCGGCGCGGGCATCGCGGATCACGCGAGCAGAGAACGCGTCCTTAACGTCAGCCCACGAGGTGACCATTCCGCCGTCGCGTCGGTGCCTGCGGGTCGCCGTCAGAAAAATTGCAACAGCGGACACCAGCGCGAACACACCAACAACAATTGCTCCGGTCATGCCTCTATTATCCGCCCGCCGAAGCGTGAGTGCACGGCGCGAAACTGTGCTATCGCACACCATTGGCGCAAATTCAGCCAACGAGTGGCCGCTACTCCTCGTTCATGCGCTGGCTGATGACGGCGCTCACACCGTCTCCGCGCATCGTCACCCCATACAGCGCATCGGCGATCTCCATCGTGCGTTTCTGGTGGGTGATGACGATGAGCTGGGAGTTTTCGCGGAGCGAGGCGAACTCCTCGATGAGGCGGCCAAGGTTCGCATCATCCAGCGCTGCCTCAACCTCGTCCATGACGTAGAACGGGCTCGGGCGCGCCTTAAAGATCGCGATGAGCATCGCAACGGCCGTGAGCGAGCGCTCCCCACCCGATAGCAGCGACAGCCGCTTGACTTTCTTGCCCGCAGGGCGAGCTTCGACGTCAATTCCCGTGGTGAGCATGTCGCCGGGATCAGTGAGCACGAGGCGGCCCTCACCGCCGGGGAAGAGCCGGGAGAACACCCCAACGAATTCCCGCGCCGTGTCCTCAAACGCTTCGGCGAACACCGCCTCGACACGCTCATCGATCTCGCGGACAATCCCGAGGAGTTCGGTGCGTGTGCGCTGGATGTCTGCGAGTTGCTCCGACAGGAACGTGTGGCGCTCTTCGAGCGCCTTGTGTTCCTCGAGTGCGAGCGGGTTGACCCGCCCAAGGAGCGCAAGAGCGCGTTCGGCCCGACGCAGGCGCTTGTCCTGCTCGGCGCGCACGAACGGCACTTCGGTCGCCTCATCTCCATCGAGCAGCGGCACCATCTGGTGGGGGCCGTACTCCTCGATGAGGACCTCGGGGTCGAGGCTCAGTTCCTCGATGGATTTGGTTTGCAGTTGTTCAATCTTCGCCAGTTGTGTCGCGCGTGCAACTTCATCCTTATGAACGACGTCGGTGAGCTCTGCGTATTCCTTATTCAGCTCATCGATCGCCTTGCGT
>CAYVDF010000134.1:1382-5181 GCA_964450475.1 uncultured Pseudactinotalea sp. | reverse complement strand
AGCTCGACCGAACCGTCGGAGGCGTCAACAACGGCCTTGACCGAGTTGCGGATGTAGTTGACCCACGCGGGTTGGGTTGCCTCAACAACACCGATGCCCGGTTGGCTACGACCGGTGAGAGAGTCCCGCACAGCTGACGCAAGCTGCGCTTGCGCTGAGTACGGGTACTGGTCCGTCGTCGTGTAACCATCCACGATCCAGACGACTCGCTTGGGTCCGCCGTCCTTCGACTCAACAACTGCCGGGTAGGCCCGACCCTCGAGCGTGAGGTACGGGGCAACCTTGGCGACGCGCTCAATAGGGTCGCGCTGGTACAGGATCTGCGATTCGCTCGTCACGCGCTCAGAGAACAGAATCTCTTGGCTTCCCATGCGAGCGGCAAACAATGCGCGCTTCCACATCGAGTCGATGCGGGGGCCGCCATCACCGTCGAAGGTGTTGAGCACCATCCCGTTCGGGGCGTCGTCGTCGGGGTAATCGAGCTCCCATGGCTCGGTCCCCTCTGGCGCACCCACGATGGAGTACGACGGCGCGTTCGGGGAGAAGTAAATGCGAGGTTCGTAATCCCCGATCTCACCCTCGGACGGGATGCCACCCTCGAAGAACTTGGGGCGACCGCCGTCAGTAATCGTGTTGCCGTAAGCAGCCACCACACCGAAGCCGTGGGTAAAGACCGTGTGGTCGTTGACCCACGTGCGCTCCGAACCAGAGTCGAGGTCGAGCTCACGCACGGCCACGAGGGTGTCGTGGGACTTGCCGTCGAACTCGTACCTATCCACCGAGAGCATCGATGGGAACTGGTAGTACTGCTTGTTCTGCTGCAGCTGACGGAACGTCGGCGACACAAGCGCAGGGTCGAGCAGGCGGATTGACGCCGTCGACTCAGCGTCGTGGCGCAGCTGCCCCTTCTCGGTTGTCGTGCGCGCCGTGTAGGGAATAACGTCCATCGAATCGAGCCCGTACGCTGCTCGCGTTGCGTCGATATTGCGTTGAATGTATTCACGCTCGAGCTGCTGGGCGTTCGGGGCGACCCGCACCTGCTGGATAACGGCCGGGTAGATCCCGCCGACAACTACGGCCGAAATGACCATGAGCGCGACACCGATTGCGGGAAGCCGCCACGTGCCGCGGGCCGAGGTGTAGAAGAACAGTAGGGCGACGAAGACGCCGATGACGGCGAGAATCGCTTTCGCCGGCAACACCGCGTTGATATCGGTGTAGGCCGCGCCGTCAAAACGATCACCTGCCTTCGACAGCAGCGAGTAACGATCAAGCCAGTAGTTCGCGGCGATGAGCAGGGTAGAGATCCCCGCTAGTACACCGAGGTGCACGCGCGCTGCCCTCGAGACACGCTGGCCTGGACCCGAGACGGCGAGTCCGCCGTAGAGGTAGTGGGTGAACACGGCCGCGACGGCACCGAAGAACATCATCGTTAAGGCGAGCGCGACGAGCATCCGCCAGAACGGTAGCGAGAACACGTAGAAGGAAATGTCGAGGCCGAACTCGGGGTCGACCGTGCCAAACGGTTCGCGGTTGAACGCAAGCAGAACCGTTCGCCACTGCGATGAGATCGAGGATCCGGCGAAGATACCGGCGAGGAATGGGACTCCGATGAACGCGATTCGGCGGATCGGTTCGAACGCCTCACGGTATCGGTCAAGTTCGAGGTGCTGCGTGGTGACTGGGACGTACATCGGCCGGTTGCGGTACGCGAGATAGAGGTTCGCCCAGATCACCCCACCCATGATCAGACCCGCAAGGACAAACAGCACAGCGCGGGATACCCACTCCGTGCGGATCACCTCGGTGAACCCAAGCTGGCTGAACCACAGCCATTCGGTCCAGAACCGGGCAAGCAAGAAGAACAAGGCGATGAGGCCGCCCAGTACCACGAGCGTTGGAATGAGGGCTCCGCGTTGCTGCTTCCCTTGTGGGGCTGGGCGCGGGGCGGGTCGTGGCATCGAAGTCACGTTCACCTCTACATCAATCTAAGTTGCACTTGGGGCTGCCGATCTTGGGAACCCCAGCATGGACACTCTTCCTAGTTTCCCACATTTCCGAGTTCCTGATTCCATAGGGGTATGACTTCACCATCAGCTGATTCCAAATTTCCCTCAGCCGTGCACCTCGCGCTCGCCTCGGAGATCCTCTCACTGGAGGAGTACGTCGCCTCGGGTGGCTGGGACGGGCCAATCCGCGTGTTCGCTCTTGTACATACGGCGAAGGCTCTCGAAGAAACGCCGTCAATCGCCGATGAGATTCCGCCCGAGGCCGTTGCTCTCGCCGAGGCCGACCCCAACGCACTCCTCGCGATTGAGCAGGAGGGTCTGCCCCAGGTGCCCAACCTCGAAGCACTCCTCGCCCAACTCGCGTGGCCTGAGAGTGTTGATGGCGTTGCCATCTCTGTTGAACAATTCGTTGTTCCCCCGCACGCCCGCGACGGACTTGACCCCGACCCGCACGCGCAGGTCGCAGCCCTCATGGATCACCCAGAGCGCGACGACGTCCGTATCGTTGCCGGAGTGCTTCGCACCGGTGAGACGTGGTGCGCGCTTCGATACCGTTCACACGACTCGGCCGATCAGGTTGCCCAATCCTCCGATGCGGTGCCAGGTCTTCTCGACGCACTGCGGTCAACGCTCGAGTGAGGCCTAGGCGGCGTCACACGTTGGTAAGTCAGCGGTGTCTCCGGTGCGGATCGCATCGGCAGCATTGATCAGGTCGGTGAAGGTGTCGACTCGAAACACAGTGAGCCCATCGGGGATGTTGCCTTGAACTTGCGGGCAGTTCTCACCCGGAGCAAGGAAGTACTCGGCACCATCGCGTACTGCCCCCTGCATTTTTTGCGGGATCCCACCGATCTCACCAACTCGGCCGTTGAGTCCAATGGTTCCAGTGCCGGCGACGATGTGGTCGCCGACGAGGGAGTCGGGAGTAAGCAGATCGATGATTCCGAGGGCGAACATCGTGCCGGCGGAAGGGCCTCCGACGCGGTCGACTTCGATCTTGACGTCGAATGGCATGTCAAATTCGGGATTGAGATAGATCCCTAGGAGGGAGCCACCGTAGCCATCGTCACCGCTAGCGAACGAGACGTCCTGTTCTACACCGTCACGCTCGATGCGCAGCGTGACGACGGTACCTGGGGGCGTGGCAGCAAGAGCCGTCGCGAGGTCCGCATAGACCTTAATCGGGGTGTAGGAGATCTCCTGTGTCGATAAACCAATGAGGATGTCGCCTGCGGAGACTTTGCCGTGAGAGTTTGCCTGCTGGTCGGTACCCACGATCTCTAGTTTGACCGGCACTTCGATACCGAGTTCAGCTAGTGCCATCACCGTGGCGTCGTGCTGGGAGCGTGCCATCTGTTCCTCAGCCGAGGCGTCGAGATCTTCTCGGCTCACCGTTGGCGGGTAGAGGTACTCCACTGGCATCACGGTTGCGGTCGAGGAGGCCCATCCTTCGATCGCTTGGGACAGGTTGACGGGGTAGCCTGGTCCCCCAGCCGCAACGACAGTAGTGAGGCGCAGTTCGCTCTTGGAGTCGGGATACACATCGGTGCCATCGATCGAGATGAGTTTGATATCGCGGTATTCCCCGAGTGTGTTGATCGTTGGTCCAGGCGCTTGGACCACGTACGGCACGGGCAGGAAGGCCATTGTCACGATAGCGAGCACAAATACGAGGCCAGAGGTAAACATGGCGATCGCGTGGGCGCGCCTCATCTCAGTGTGCATGGCTAGTATTCTCACACTTTTTCGTTCGGCACACCGACGTGTGGCCGATGCGCCGTAAGCGAAAC
>CAYVDF010000134.1:0-1282 GCA_964450475.1 uncultured Pseudactinotalea sp. | reverse complement strand
GTGGCGCACACGGGCGGCGACCCTGTTGTGACGGCTGCTGAGGCCGAGAAAGTTCGCTCTGTTTTGCAGGTCGCGGACCTGTGGCTTGATGCCGCGATGTTCTTCGATCCCGCTGGCGGCACGCCGAAGGCGTCAGCCCGCGTTGAGTGGGCGGAAGCGGCCCTGCCGACACTGCGCATCATGGCCGAACCCGTGGGTGCGAGCGTCTCCGATGCGCTCGTTAAGACTATAGCCAGTCAGTTCGAGGCGATCCCCTCCGACGGCCCGATGGATCCGGGCGCGATGATGGGTAACCTTGGGCGTCTCGGTTTTGCCATGCAGGTCGGCCAGGCCGCCGGAACTCTCGGGCGTGAGGTCTTCGGTAGCAGCGACATCGGTATCCCGCTTCTCGACACACCACGCGTACTCGTTCCATCGAACGTCAAAGAGTTCGCGAAAGATCTCGATACGCCCGAAGATGAGGTGTGGCACTTTCTCGCCGTTCGTGAAACCGCCCACGCTCGGCTGTTCGCTCACGTGCCTTGGCTCCGGTCGCACCTCGTTGGCGCAGTCGAGCAGTATGCCCGTGGGATCGAGATCGACCTCGATCACCTGGAGTCCTCGATCCGCGAGATCGACCCAACGAACATGGACCAGCTGCGCACCGCGTTGTCGGGGGATATTTTCCTCGGCACTCCAAACGAGTCGCAGCAGCGGGCCCTCAACCGGCTCGGCACGATGCTCGCACTCATCGAGGGCTGGGTCGAGGAAGTTACGTTCCGCGCCGTTGCCCCGCACCTCCCCCACGCCATTGCGTTACAGGAGATGCTGCGCAGGCACCGTGCCGCTGGTGGCCCGGCGGAGGAAACGTTCCGCCGCCTCGTCGGTCTAGAACTGCGCCCGCGCCGCGCGCGCGAGGCCGCCGCCTTGTGGGGCATGCTCACCCGCGAAGAGGGCATCGAAGGCCGCGACTCCTTGTGGACCCAGCTCGACCTCATGCCCACGGCTGAGGATCTCGACGATCCGGAAAGCTTCATCAAGCGCATGCACTCTTCCAGCGACGAGTTCGCTGACTTGGACGCCGAGCTCGCGAAGATTCTCGGCGAGACGAACAGCGAGAGCACCGACCCCGACAGCGCCGGCGCGGAGACTCCCGACGAGGACGAAGAATAAAATTTTCGGCACTCGTGACACAATATGTGGGTCATTTTCGGGCCCTCTTGACACACGTGTGGCAGTTTTTCGCGTGCCTGAAGGCCCGCACGCTGTGGCCTGTCGTAAGTTTTCGGTTATCAAGAACTGC
>CAYVDF010000133.1:0-5213 GCA_964450475.1 uncultured Pseudactinotalea sp. | reverse complement strand
GTCGCGCTCGCGCGCAAGCCGTGGCAGGTGTTCTCCCGCGAGATCCTGCTGGAGCAGGTATGGGGGTACCGCCACCAGGCCGACACCCGGCTCGTCAACGTCCATGTTCAGCGCCTGCGCGCGAAGGTGGAGAAGGATCCCGAGCGCCCCGAAGTCGTTGTGACCGTGCGAGGGGTGGGGTACCGGGCGGGTGCGGGCGGCCAGTAAGGCGCGGCGCTCATGAGGCTTTCGAGGGTTCGCGCGAGACTGCGCGGGCGGTGGCGCTGGATCGCCCGGGTGTGGCGTTCGAGCCTGCGCCTGCGGGTCGTCTCCGCAACGGTCGCCGTGTGGCTCATCGTTCTCGTTGGCCTTGGTGAGGTTCTGTCGGTACAGATCCGCGACGGGTTGTTCTCCGAACGGCTCGAGCAGGTGCTCGCTGATGCTGCCCTGCGTGCCGATGCGGCGCAGCGCCGCTTTGATGCCTCGACGGCGAACTCGACCCAAGATGTGCAACAGCTCGCCAACGACACGGTGCGGGCTCTGCAAGAAACCGCGGCCGGGACCGCGGCCGTCGTGCTTCTGCGGTCCGAGGTGAGCAGCGGCCCGATCCACATCGTGCCGGCGGCAACGGATTCCTCGATGCGCGAAGTCATTACCCCAGAGCTGCGCGAGCAGGTCGCGCAGGGTCAGTTCCAGCAATGGCAGTCGGTGGAATTAGTCGACGCGGCGAGCCCGTACCCAGGAGTGGCGGTCGGCTCGTCGGTGTTGCTCCCCGGTGCAGGAGAGCACGAGCTGTACTTCATCTATTCTTTCGCTGCGGAGAAGGAAAGCCTGTGGATCGTCCAGCGTGCGCTCCTCGTTGGAGGGGCTGGGCTGCTGCTGGCGCTGCTTCTTGTGACGTGGTATCTCGCACGGCAGGTGCTTGACCCAGTGCGCCGAGCCTCGGCCGTGGCGGCGAAACTTTCCGCGGGTGAATTCTCTGAGCGCATGGTTGTCGAGGGGCAAGACGAGCTTGCCTCGCTCGCGCAGTCATTTAACGACATGGCCCAGAGCCTGCAGGATCAGATTGGTCAGCTCGCGGAGCTCTCACACATGCAGCAGCGGTTTGTTTCCGATGTCTCACACGAACTGCGCACCCCACTGACAACGATCCGGATGGCCTCAGAACTCCTGCACGAATCACGCGATGAGCTCCCCGCCAACCACCACCGCACCGTCGAGCTGCTGTATGACCAGCTCGATCGCTTCGAACTCCTGCTCGCTGACCTGCTAGAGATCTCCCGTTTCGACGCTGGCGCCGCCGACCTCAACACCGAGAGCACCAAACTGCGCGATGTTGTTCAACGAGTCGTCGATCTCACCGCACCGATCGCCGCCGAGCGCGGCTCAGAACTCAACGTCATCATGCCCGACACCCCCGTTCCGGTGGAGATCGACAGGCGCCGCATCGAACGGGTCATCCGAAACCTCGTGATCAACGCGATCGAGCATGGCGAGGGTAAACCGATCACGATTGAACTCGCAGCCGACGATCACGCCGCCGCTGTCGTCGTTGAAGACTTGGGGGTGGGTATGACGCACGAGGAAGCCGAACACGTCTTTGACCGGTTCTGGCGCGCCGACCCCGCCCGCGCGCGCACCCTCGGCGGCACCGGCCTCGGCCTCGCCATCTCCCTGGAGGATGCCCGCCTGCACGGTGGCACGCTCGAAGCGACCGGCACCCCAGGGCACGGCGCGCGCTTTCGCCTCACCCTTCCCCGGCGCATCGGCATGCAGCTCATCGGCTCGCCCCTCCCGCTCCAAGCTGAGCCAGATGCCGAGCCGGTGGAGGAACGCTCCAGCGCCGATCCGCTCGGCCCCGCATCACTGCCGACCCTGAAGGGGGAGCTATGAAACGTGCGTGGCCCGTGGGGCTCATCGTCGCGCTCGTCGCTGGGTGCGCCGGGCTGCCCACGAGCGGCCCCGTCCAGGTGGGCCTCGAGCGCGCGCCCGAACCCGAAGGCATCGTCTTCCTAGCCCCCGACCCTGAACCGGGCGCCGGCCCGCTCGAGATCGTCACTGGCTTCCTCGATGCCGCGACTGCAGGGGTTGCCGACCGTTACGAAACCGCCCAAAGGTACCTCACGGACGCCGCGCGCCACTCGTGGAACCCAAGCGACGGCGTCACGATCTACTCCGGCACCACGCCACCGAAGGTGACGCTCCTTGGCCCGAACCGGGTCGCCGTCACCGTCAATGTCGCCGGCCACGTCGACCATGACGGCGTGTACACGCAGCAGGGCGGGGGACTGCAGCAGTCAACGTTCTTCACCCTGACCGAGGATGGGGGCCAGTGGCGGATCTCCGATCTTGATGACGGCGTGCTCATCTCCTCGGTGAACTTCGGTACCCAGTTCCGCCAAACCTCTCTCGCGTTCTTCTCACCCGATGGCACGTACCTGATCCCCGATCCGCGGTGGTTCCCCGAACAAAACGCGGCCTCATTTGCGGTGACGGCGCTGCTCAATGGCCCGAGTGAATGGCTCGCTCCCGGTGTGCGCACCGCGATTCCGCCGGGCACGACCGCCGAGCCGGTGAACGTCTCCGATGGCACGGCCGAAGTCACCCTTTCCCAAACCGCGCTCGCCGCCACGCCCTTCGAACGCGACATGGTGCTCACCCAACTCGAGGAGACCCTCACCGCGTTGCCGCAGGTTCACCGCGTCAGGGTGACGGTCGATGGCAGCACCTACCTCGACGGCGGCTCGAGCCTGACACCCGCCCTCGAAGCCTCTGTCGGACACTCGCCGTACGCGATCACCGATACGGAGGTCGGCATCATCACCGGCGGCACCGTGGTGCCGCTGGAGGGCGTGACGATCGAGCCCGACCGCGACTACACGGCTCTCGCTGTTCCCTACGGCGACCTCGCCGAAACCGGACTGCCGATCGCTGCGAAAGTCGGCAAAAGCTCGATCGAATCCCTCGCCACACCCGATGAGCCCGCGAGCCTCATCATCGACGGCACCGACCTTCTTGCCCCCTCCTACGACCCGTATGGGTGGCTGTGGAGCGGAGAAAAAGCTAACAGCGGCAGCCTCCTTGCCACGCAGCCGGGTAGCGAGGTCGTTTCCGCCGTCGGCGCCTCCGACCTACGCGATCAACGCATCCGCGCCATCCGCCTCTCCCGCGACGGTGCCCGCATCGCTATCATCCAAGAACGAGGAGCGCGTACCCTGATCCAGGTCGCGATCGTGTTCCGTGACGGCGAGGGCGCACCTTTAGGTATCGGCACACCAGCGACGATCTCATCGGTGTTATCGGACGCGGTTTCTCTCGTGTGGGTGGATCGCGTCACCCTCGGGGTTCTTGGCCGCGCAGGCGACGGCACCGTCTCGATGCATACCGTGCCACTGTCGGGGGCACCGGTTGCGCTGCTGTCGGTTCAAGGCGCGATCGGCCTAGCCGGCGGGCGCGGGGAGCGCGAGCTGTGGGTCGCCACCAAAGCAGGCGAACTCTACAGCCGCGCCGGCAACGGTTGGCGTAAGGTCGGCGATCGCGAGGGCGTTCGCGCGATCGCTTTCCCCGGTTAACACCCCACGCCCCCTCCACATCCGCGCGCGCTCACTCGCCTAGGACGACCGCCCAGGCGTTGACTTGCGCCATGGCCAACCTCGTGCTTCCGACGTGGTGCCCCGGATGCGGGCAACCCGGCGTGTCGATCTGCCTAGAGTGCGGGAGTGAACTCGGGTGGTGGTTTCGCGCCGAATACGAGGCCCACGCACTTGACGGCGTTCTCCCCGTATGGGCCGCGGGGGCATACCTCGGGAGGGCACGCGCAATTATTTTGTCGTGGAAATCCGGGCGGCGCCCAGACCTTGCCGCACCGATCGGCAGGCTCGGCCACCGGCTCGGGCAGCGCATCGCGCCGCAACTTTCCGGCTCGACCCATGTACTCGTCGTGCCGGCACCGTCGGGGTGGCGCAGGCGCTGGCGCGGCCACGAGGTCGTCGCCCCACTCGCACTCGCTGTTGCCCGTGGGCTCGTGAGCGTGGGAATCCCTGCGAGCTCGGCGCACCTGTTGCACCGGCGAGGCGGGCGCAACCACCTGCTCAACCGAGCGCAGCGCGCCACGGAACGTGCCAAAGCGATCTCGCTGCGGGGGCGCCGCGCGAGGCGGATCGCAAGCGATCTGCCCTCTGGTTTCCAGATTTTGCTCGTCGACGATGTGCTGACCACCGGCTCAACCTTGCACGCCAGCGCCGACGCGCTCGGGCAGATCGGCGAGGTTATTGGGGCTATCGTCCTAGCCGCCACCCCGAAACCCGTGCATTAACCGGCGTCGAGGAGCGCTCGAGGCGTGAAACTTTTCGGGCACTGGCGAAATTGTCAGCAGGTGGGCAGAATTTCCACTAACGTTGAGTCATACAATCTTGGTATCCATCCTCTGACGATGTGGAGGTGATTCCCCTTCTTCTGGCAGGCGGAATCGCCTGCGGTCGAGTTCTTATCGAACTTTCGTTATTTCACTTTTAACTCCCTTGGAGGTCGTCATGGAAATCGTGGTCGTTGGACGTCATACGGAAGTCACAGACCAGTTCCGCTCCCACGTGGAAGACAAGCTCAGCAAGATCTCGCAGCTGTCTCCCTATGCGCAGCGCGTAGATGCGGAAATCACCCATGAAAAGAACCCGAGGCTCGCGGATCGAGCCGAACGCGTTGAACTTACTGTGCGGGCCAAAGGCCCCGTGGTGCGGGCAGAAGCCAGCGCCTCCGACAGGTACGCCGCGTTGGATCTTGCGACCACCAAACTGCTCGAACGGTTACGCCGCGATCGTGACCGTCGCAAGCAGCACCACCGCCGTGCACCGATCCCACCACCGGTCGACCTCACCCCGGATCTTCTCCAGCAGGAGGAGCCTGAGCCCGAGGTAGTCGAAGAGCCACAGGGACTCACGGTGCCCACCGAACCTGGTGTGGCGGTAGAAAGCCAGCTCGGCGACTCCCCAGTGATCATCCGCCAGAAGGTGCACAAGACCACGCCCATGAGCGTGGATCAGGCCCTGAGCGAAATGGAACTGGTGGGCCACCCCTTCTATCTCTTCATTGATGAAGAGACGAGCCAACCGTGCGTGGTCTACCACCGCCACGGCTGGACGTACGGGGTTATCCGCCTGGCTGTGGAAACCACAGGAGAGGCGAACTAAGTAGCCTCGAAGCGGCGCCAGTGAATGCTGGCGCCGCTTTGCTGTGCT
>CAYVDF010000132.1:0-5248 GCA_964450475.1 uncultured Pseudactinotalea sp. | reverse complement strand
GTAATGCGATCGACGAAACCAATCGCCGTCGAGAAATCCAGCTGCGCTACAACGCGGAGCACGGAATCGACCCGACGCCGCTGCGTAAGAAGATCCGCGACATTACCGACATGCTGGCGCGCGAAGATATTGATACGAAAGAACTTCTCGAGGGCGGCTACCGCAAGGCAGCCCAGCGAGGGACGCAAGAATCAGCGACGCCAAGGCGGGTCGTCGCGGCGAGCGACGATCTCGCTGGACTCATCGAGGAACTCTCCGATCAGATGCATCAAGCGGCGAAAGAGCTTCAGTTTGAGATCGCCGCGCGCTTGCGTGATGAGATCTCTGACCTGAAGAAGGAACTGCGGCAGATGGTCGACGCCACCTCCTAGGAGCGTGTGGAAGAATTGCGCGTATGACGCAACCTGAATCCTTCTCGCTCGACCACCGCGCCGTTGCAGCGCCCTACATTCGCGTAGCAGAAGTCCGCCCGCTGAAAAGCGGAGGAGTGGTAACAAAGTTCGATATTCGTTTCTGCCAGCCCAACGTTGACCACCTGGAGATGGCAACGATCCACTCGATCGAGCACATGCTTGCAGGGTTCCTGCGAGACCACAGCGACGACGTCATCGACATTTCACCGATGGGATGCCAGACAGGGTTCTACATCGCAATCGACGGCGAGTTCACGGCTGAGCAGATGGAAGAACTGCTCGCCGCATCACTCCAAGATATTCTTTCCGCCACCGACGTACCGGCGTCGAACGAGACGCAGTGCGGGTGGGCTGCCTCCCACTCCCTCGAAGGCGCGAAGGCCGCGGTTGAGACATTCCTTGAAGCGCGCGATAGGTGGCACGAGGTGATGGCCTCCTAACATGGGTGCGCCACACTTCTTGCTCCTCGCCGCAATGCCCGAGGAGCGCCAGCCATTCCTCGAGGCTGCCGATCGAGTGTCGCCGACCGATCACCACTTCGCCGGTTCGCGTGAACTCACGCCTGTGGAAATAGGTGGAATACCGGGGGAGATCCTCGTCACCGGTGTCGGCCCCGTCGCTGCCGCCACCGCGCTGGCGGCATATTTCTCAACCCGTGAGGCACCCAAACGCATCGTCAGCGTCGGTTCCGCTGGTGGACTCCACCCAAATATCGATGTCGGCATGGTCGTTATTGGCACGCGGTATCGCTATGCGGATGTTGATGCCCAGGCATTCGGATACGAATTCGGTCAAGTGCCGCGCATGCCAGCGGAGTTCGTCAGCGACATTGCCTTCAATACGACGGTCGCAGGTGACTTCATCCACGCGGGACTCCTCTTGACGTCGTCCTCCTTCATTTCTGCCGAGCTGGCCAAACCAATCCAAACGCAGTTTCCCGACGCCCTCGCCGTCGATATGGAGAGCGCAGCGCTAGCGCAGACGTGTCACCTGTTCGGCTACACCGGGTTTGTGTCCGTGCGCGGTATTTCCGACCTGTGCACGCCGCAAGCTGGTAAGGATTTCCACGACGGCCTCGGACTAGCAGCGGCACGTAGCCGCGAGATCACTCTCACATTTCTAACCGCCACGTAGCGTTTTTCGCGTGTTAGGCTAATCGCCAAGAAGGGGAGTATCCCGCAAGTATTGACCTCGTCAGCACAGTCCACTCGGACTCGGGGCGGTAGCCTGTAATAGGTGGGAGAGACCTTTGGTCAGTTACTTTTGCCGACCGGAGGTACTTTTTATGCTTGACGTTCCCCTATGGGCGTGGGCCGCCACCATCGCCATCGTTATTGCGCTCCTGATCGTCGACTTCGTGGGACACGTGCGCACACCGCACGAGCCAACGCTGAGAGAATCAGCGTTCTGGTCAGCCGGTTACGTTGCCATCGCCATCGTGTTTGGCATCATCGTCTGGATCGTTGGGGGCTCGGATTACGGCCAGGAGTATTTCGCGGGCTATGTCACCGAAAAATCGTTGAGCCTCGATAACCTCTTTGTATTCGTGTTGATCATGGCGAGCTTCAAAGTGCCGAGAATCAACCAACAAAAAGTCCTGCTGTTCGGGATCATCATCGCGCTTGTCCTGCGCACCGTATTTATCCTCCTCGGTGCTGCGCTCATCGCGCGCTTCTCGTTTATCTTCTACATTTTCGGAGCCTTCCTCCTGTGGACGGCATACTCCCAGGCGAAGCCCACCGACGAAGAAGAGTACAAAGAAAACGCTGTGCTTCGCTGGGTGAGCAAGGCTGTGCCCACCACCCGCGACTTCAAGGGAGACCGTCTTTTTCACCGCGTAGGTGGAAGCCTCTACATCACCCCGATGCTCATCGTCATGATCGCGATCGGACTCGCCGACCTCATGTTTGCCGTGGACTCGATTCCCGCCATCTTCGGCCTGACCGACCACGTATTCCTCATCTTCGCGGCCAACGCATTCTCGCTCCTTGGCCTACGCCAGCTGTTCTTCCTCATTGACGGACTGCTGGAGAAGCTTGTGTATCTGAGCTACGGCCTTGCGGCGATCCTTGGCCTCATCGGCGTGAAGCTCATCATTCACGCTCTACACACGAACGCCGTGCCGTTCATCTACGGCGGGGAACCATACACCGCGATCCCGGAAATTCCCACGACGATCTCACTCATCGCGATCACGGGAATCCTCACGATCACGACCATCGCCTCGCTCATTAAGACGCGGAACGTTAAGAGAGATCCCCAATTACCGGGTCCCACGCCTGGACGTAACGCTTAAGGATGAGTCCTGCGGTCTGGAACGGATCGTCGTCTAGGACGGCGAGAACGTACTCTTCGTTTTTTCCGTTCATCAACAGATAGGCGCCAGGGTTGCCTCCGACCCAGGGACCCGAGGCTTTAAGCCTGCCCTCGGCGTGGAGTTCCCTGAGGAAATCGCGATGCGCTGGGCGCAGCTCATCCATGTCCTCAGTGGCCTCGGGATCGTAGATATATGTCACGACGTAGATCATGTTCCATGTTTAGCACAGCGGCATGAATCCGGGGAGAGTTGGCTTCCCCACAAATATCTAGAACGCCTGTTTGACGTGTGGAAAGTTGTTTAACATAGTGGGGTGAGTGAATCTCTTTTAATCAGCGGAGCCCGTGAACACAACCTTAAAAATGTGCACGTGGAGCTACCCCGTAACAAGCTCATCGTTTTTACAGGGCTTTCGGGTTCCGGGAAATCATCACTCGCATTCGACACGATCTTTGCCGAGGGTCAGCGCCGCTACGTTGAGTCGCTCAGTGCGTATGCGCGCCAGTTCCTTGGCCAGATGGATAAGCCGAACGTCGATTTCATTGAGGGTCTCTCGCCGGCCGTGTCGATCGATCAAAAGTCGACGAGCCGTAACCCGCGTTCGACGGTTGGAACGATCACCGAGGTGTATGACTACCTCCGTCTGCTTTTTGCACGCGCGGGCACGCCACACTGCCCGACGTGTGGTGAAGAGATTCGCGCCCAGAGCGCTCAGCAGATCGTTGATACTCTCCGCGAACGCCCCGAAGGAACACGCTTTCAGGTACTCGCACCGGTCGTGCGGGACCGCAAGGGGGAGTACACGGAGCTTTTCCGCGAACTTCAGCAGCGCGGGTTCTCCCGTGCACTCGTTGATGGAGAAGCCGTATCGCTGGCTGAGCCGCCGACGTTAGAGAAGAACCTCCGGCACACAATCTCGGTCATCGTCGACCGCCTCGTCATCCGAGACAACATCCGCACTCGCCTGACGGACTCGATAGAGACAGCACTCGAGCTTGCTGATGGGCTCGTAATCGCCGACTTCGTTGACGAAGACCCAGACAGCCCCGAACGCCAACGGCGCTTTTCGGAAAAACGCGCCTGCCCAAACGACCACGAACTCGCCCTCGATGAGATCGAACCACGCACGTTCTCCTTTAATGCACCCTACGGAGCGTGCCCAGAATGCTCCGGAATTGGTACACGGCTCGAGGTCGATCCCGATCTCGTCATCCCAGACCCGGACCTCACGCTCGCCGAGGGTGCTGTAGCCCCGTGGGCCAGCGGCTCGGTCGAGTACTTCCAGCGCATTCTCACCGCGCTCGCTGACGATCTCGGATTTTCTATGCACGAGCCGTGGTCGGAGTTGCCCGAGGACATTCAACACGCGATTCTCCAAGGCAAGAACCACAAGGTCCACGTTCGTTATCGGAACCGGTGGGGCCGCGAACGCCAGTACTCGACCGGCTTCGAAGGTGTCATCTCATTCATCGAGCGTCGCCACAGCGAAACCGAGTCGGACTGGTCGCGTGACCGGTTCGAGCAGTACATGCGTGAGATCGCATGCCCCGTGTGTCAGGGAACGCGCCTCAAGCCAGAGGTGCTCGCCGTGACAATTGGCGGCAAGTCGATCGCTCAGGTGACGCAGATGTCGATCAGCGATGCCAAAGCCTTCCTCGACGGCCTCGAACTAGGCGCGCGCCAAGCGGCCATCGCCGGCCAAGTTCTCAAAGAGATTCACGCCCGCTTAGGATTCCTACTCGATGTCGGGCTCGATTACCTCACCCTCGGACGCGCATCGGGGACCCTCTCTGGTGGGGAGGCTCAGCGCATTCGGCTCGCGACCCAGATCGGCTCCGGCCTTGTTGGGGTCCTTTACGTGCTCGATGAACCGAGCATCGGTCTCCACCAGCGTGACAACCGTCGACTCATCGATACCCTCACCCGGCTGCGCGACCTCGGAAACACGCTCATCGTTGTCGAGCACGATGAGGACACGATCCGTACTGCTGACTGGATCGTCGACATCGGCCCCGGTGCCGGTGAACACGGCGGCCACATCGTGCATTCTGGCGATTACAAAGGCCTGCTCGCCGAGAAGGACTCACTCACGGGAGACTTCCTCGCTGGCCGCCGCCAGATTGAGATTCCTACAGAGCGGCGCACACCCGATCCAGACAAGTGGATCACCGTGACTGGTGCACGTGAAAACAACCTCAAGAACGTCACAGCTAAGTTCCCAATTGGGTGCCTAGTCGCTGTGACGGGCGTGTCCGGCTCGGGCAAGTCAACGCTCGTCAACTCGATCCTGTACAACGTGCTCGCAAACGAGCTCAACGGCGCACGTGTCGTACCGGGGCGTCACGGCAAGGTCGAGGGCATCGATAACCTCGATAAGGTCGTCCACGTCGACCAGAGCCCAATCGGACGGACTCCCCGCTCAAACCCAGCCACCTATACCGGCGTGTGGGATCACGTGCGCCGACTCTTCTCCGAAACGAACGAAGCACAGGTCCGCGGATACACCCCCGGGCGGTTC
>CAYVDF010000131.1:0-5267 GCA_964450475.1 uncultured Pseudactinotalea sp. | reverse complement strand
AAGGGTGCTCCGCCCGATCCTTTCGGGAATGTTGTACGACTGCAGCGCGCTGCAAGACCCAAGGTATGCCTTCCCGGCGGTGTCTAAAGCGACTCCGTTCACGTTGGATGTGGTGTCCGAGACCTCTCGGCTCCCCGAGGAGTTGATTCGCCCACCGTTGGCCGTACTCAGGTTTTGTGCGGTGACAGAAATGACCTGTGTAGTGCTCCCGCTTCCCCGAACGATGAAGAGGTTCCCATTCTGGTCGAATGCCAGGTCACCGTTGGCGCTACCACCAGACCCTCCTGCGTCTACCCAGCCCTTATAAGTGACTGCGCCGTTACTCGGGTTATATTCCCAGATAGCGAAGAACCGATAATCCGTATAAAGAAAGGGCCACAACCCTTCTCGATATTCACCAAACCCGCCGAAGTAGTACTTCCCAGTACTCAAGTCCACGCCACCGGCGACAAATTGCGGGCTTGTTTGTATATTCGCTGGGGAGGCCAGTCCCGTGGATGTCTGGGATTTGTTGAGCGAACTCCAGGTACCAGCCGTGGTGTCGAACTCGTAAAGCCTAGCCGTTTGAGTGTTGTTTGTTCGCTCGTATCCGTAAACGGTTGTGCCGTTCGAACCGATGCCTAGTCCATTGAAAGAGCTAACCCCGCTAGCCGCGGTTCCAAAGTTTGTGACGGTGCCATTCTGATCCACTTGGCGGATCTGGCCCGTACCACTCACCCCGTACACCCATCCGGCTGCACAACTCGGGGCGTAACCAAGCGATGTGAGGCCCATTTGGGGCCTCGATTCGCCTTCAGTTTGCGGGACTATTGCTTCTTCGCCCGAGTGTTCCGTTACAATTTCCAGGCTTGAGGCGTCATCTGGCTCGACTCCATCGTCAATATCGACAGGCTCCTCGTGCTGAATCTCGGGCTCGCTGTTCTCGACCGTCGGCACTGCTGGTGAGTCGGCATCCGAGATTACTGTGCCAATCGATGCGGCAATTGCCGGGCTGCTCAGGGTTGGAGACACCAGTCCCGTTACAAACAAACTGAGTGTCGCGAACGCGCCTATAGCGAACGCGCGTCGGCGCCCGTGTCGTGATATCAAATTCTTCTCTCCTTGCGTGAGTTCGCCAAGCGCCAAAACGGCTTTCACAAATCTACAGATCATTCCCGGCGCGATTCGTACCAAGAGCCTCACTGCCTGATTCCGGAAGGCACCATTTCACGCCATCGACTAACGTATATAGGCTATACCATCGATTAATGTCCGGTCACGCGGTTATCGCGACGGAGCAGCATAGTTGCCAATTCGTTATATTTGGATTGGGAGTTTCACACCTCCAACCACCCCTGTTGGCGCTTAGCCGCCCCAGCGCTCATCGAAGCTTGCGCGACCACTTGAATTTGTGCGCTCGAGCGACAGTTGCGGTGGCGATTTGTTTCTACGCACTGAGCAGTGCCGTTAGTGACTCGGTTACGCGGCAACACCATCTAATTGCGCTGCTGACGCCATCGCTGCATCTGCACGCAATCCAACAGTTAGGAACGCAGGGTCGCTCCGTGCTTCTCATTCGCGGCGGAAACGATTGCTTCGCGGGCCTTGGCGGATTCCTTGGCTGTGAGCGTACGATCGTGTGCGCGGAACCGCAGGGAGAAGCCAAGAGACTTCGTGCCCTCAGGGATCGAGGAGCCTTCGTAGTGGTCGAAGATCTTCACGTCCTCCAACAACTCCGTGCCCGCGGCCTGCACGGTCGCAAGCAGCTCGGAGGCGGGAAGGTCGCGGTCAACAATCAGCGCGATGTCTTCCTTCACTGGCGGGAAGGTTGCGAGGGGATCCATCTGCTTCGGATCCACTGGCGCGGCGTCGAGCAGTGCAGTGAGGTTGACTTCGATTGCGCAGGTGCGCTCAGGCAGTCCGATCTCACCGAGCACCTTTGGTGCGAGCTCACCGGCATGCCCTACGAGCGCATCGCCGATGTAGAAGCCGGCGCAGCGGCCTGGGTGCCATGGCGCATAGTCAGACACGTTCCGCACATCGAGCCTGAGGTCGAGGGCGGTGGCCACCCGCTCGACGATCGCAATCGCATCGGCATAGTCGTATGCACGAGACGGGTAGGCACCGGCGGGGTCGACGCCTGCGGGGCGTTGACCGCCGACGAGGATCACGCCGATCTTCTCGGGCTGATCCGGCACTGCGGCGAAGATTTCCGCGAGGTCCTCATCGCTCGGCTTCGCAGCGTGCGGCGGCAGCGGCGACGTACCGGGCTGTTCGACGATCTGGGCGACCGAGGCGATCTCGTAGATCCCGAAGTCGGTGTTGCCGCGCCCAAGGTTGCGCACGGCGGCGTCCACGAGCGTGTCGATGATCGAGGTGCGCAGTAGCGGCCTGTCCCCCGCGAGGGGGTTGAGCAGGCGCAGCGCGCGGCGGCGCTCATCGCCCTCCTCGATACGGAACTGCTCGTGGCGCTCCTCGGAGGTGAACGGATACGTGAGCACCTCAACAAGGCCGAGGTTGGCAAGCAGGTCGGCGACTCTGCGGCGGCGCTGCTGAGCCTGAGTGTATCCCCGGCCGGCGGGCGCCGAGGGCAAGATTGCGGGAACCTCGTCGTACCCGTGTAGGCGCACGACCTCCTCTACTAGGTCCACCGGCGCGAGCAGGTCTGGGCGCCAGGTCGGCGGGGTGACGGTGAGCGTGTCGCCGTCGCGCTCGACCTTCGCACCAATTGCTTCGAGCAGCGCGATCACATCGACGTCGGGGTATTCCACCCCGGCGATCTGGCCGGGCAGGGAAATATCCATGGTGATGGGTGTTGGCGCGGTAGTCGTGTTGAGGTCGAATACGCCCTCGTCGGCAGTTCCGCCAGCAAGCTCAATGAGAAGCTCGACAACGCGGTCCGCGGCGACGGGCGCGAGCTCGGTATCGACGCCGCGCTCGAAGCGCTTGGCGGCCTCGGAGGGGAGCTTGTGGCGGCGAGCCGAGCGTGCAATCGACACGGGGTCGAAGTGCGCGGCCTCAATAAGAACGTCGGTCGTGGCCTCCGATACTTCAGTCTCAGCGCCGCCCATAACACCGGCAATGCCGAGGATGCGCTCGGCACCGGAATCCGTGATGAGGAGATCTTCAGGGTCAAGCGTGCGCGTGACGTCGTCGAGGGTCGTGAGCTTCTCGCCCGCACGGGCTCGGCGCACCGTGATCGGCCCCTGCAGGGTCGCGAGGTCGTAGGCGTGCAGGGGCTGGCCGAGGTCGAGCATCACGTAGTTCGTAATATCGACGGCGAGGGAGATTGGGCGCATACCGGCTTGGGTCAGGCGCTTCTTCATCCAATCCGGTGTGGGCGCACTCGGGTTGATGCCGCGCACGATACGCGTCACGAACCTGTCGCAGCCGACGTTGCCGCGAATGGGGGCGGCGTCGTCAACAATAACGGGGAAGCCGGCGTTGTTCGCCGCGGGGACCTCGCGGATGGCCGGGTCGGTGAACTTTGCCCCCGTGGAGTGGGAGTACTCGCGAGCGATGCCGCGCATAGAGAAGCAGTAACCACGGTCGGGGGTGACGTTGATTTCGAGCACGGCTTCGCCTAGGCCGAGGAGTTCGAGCGCATCGGTGCCGGGCGCTGGGGCATCGTCGCCGAGCACGATGATGCCGGAGTGGTCATCACCCATGCCCAGCTCTTGCTCGGAGCAGATCATCCCGTCAGAGATGTGGCCGTAAGTCTTGCGCGCGGAGATCTCAAAACCACCAGGCAGCACGGCACCGGGGAGGGCAACGACGACAGAGTCGCCAGCCTCGAAGTTGTGAGCACCGCAAATGATCCCGCGGAAACCCTCCGGGTCGTTGTGCTCGCCAACGTCGACGTGGCACCAGTTGATGACCTTGCCGTTTTTCTGCTCCTCCCCCGTGACGGAGAGGACCTTGCCAACGACCAGTGGGCCGGTGACGAGGGCGGATGAGTCGATGCCTTCTTCTTCTAGGCCGACCTTGACGAGCGCTTCGGCGAGAGTTTCAGGCGTGGTGTCGGCTGGCACCTCGACGTGATCGCGGAGCCAGTTCAGTGGTACGTATGGCATTTAGCGCTGACCTCCCAGCGAGAAGCGGATATCGCCCTCGACCATGTCGTGCATGTCGTCAATTCCGTGTCGGAGCATGAGCGTGCGTTCGATTCCCATCCCGAAGGCGAAACCCGTGTACTCCTCAGGGTCAATACCGCAGGCGATGAGCACGTTCGGGTTGACCATTCCGCACCCGCCCCATTCGATCCACCCAGGGCCGCCCTTCTTCTGAGGGAACCATAGGTCCATTTCGGCGCTCGGTTCGGTGAACGGAAAGAAACTCGGGCGGAGGCGGGTGGTGGCCTCGGGGCCGAACATCGCCTTGGCGAAGTGGTCGAGCACACCCTTGAGGTGCGCCATCGTGAGGCCCTTATCCACGGCGAGGCCTTCGACCTGGTGGAAGATCGGGGTGTGCGTGGCATCGAGCTCGTCAGTGCGGGCTACGGTGCCCGGGCACGCAATATAGAGCGGAAGGTCGCGTTCGAGCAGCGTGCGCGCCTGCACCGGAGAGGTGTGGGTGCGCAGCACGAGGTGCGCATCGGCCGGTTCCACGAAGAACGTGTCCTGCATTTGCCGCGCCGGGTGGTCGGCAGCGAAGTTCAGCGCATCGAAGTTGAACCACTCGTGCTCGATCAGCGGGCCTTCGGCGATCTCCCACCCCATCGCAACGAAGAAGTCGGAGATCTCCTCCTGGATCCCCGACAGTGGGTGGCGTGCACCAAGGGCGTAGCGGTCGGAGGGAATCGTGACGTCGACGGCCTCTTCTAATAGGAGCCGTTCGTCGCGCTCATCCTCAAGCACCTGCTGACGCTCGGCGATCGCCTTGCCAACCTGTCCGCGTGCCTGACCCACGGTCTTACCCGCAAGCGCCTTCTCCTCTTTCGGCACATCCTTGATGGCGCGGTTCGCGAGCGCGAGTGGACTCTTGTCACCCGTGTGGGCAATTCGAACCTCTTTGAGCTCATCGAGCGTGGTGGCTCCGGCCACCGCATCGAGTGCTGCCGCCACGGCAGCGTTCACGCCGCTGGTATCTAGCGGGGACAAAGCAGACATGCATATAACCTTCGTTTAGGTTTATTAACCACAGGTGATTGTAGTCCGTATCTATAGCCGGCCCTGCGCCGGCCCGTAAAACGTGGCGAGGAACTCTAGGTGCGCGCGCAGGTCGACCTTTTCCACCCCCGTGAGGTCTCCTTCTTTTCGAGGCATGACAGCGAGCGGTGGCACAAACGC
>CAYVDF010000130.1:0-5297 GCA_964450475.1 uncultured Pseudactinotalea sp. | reverse complement strand
CGGATACACCCCCGGGCGGTTCTCGTTTAACGTCAAGGGCGGGCGCTGCGAATCGTGCTCCGGAGACGGAACGTTGAAGATCGAGATGAACTTCCTCCCCGACGTGTACGTACCCTGCGAGGTGTGTCACGGGGACCGCTACAACCGAGAAACGCTCGAGGTGCTCTACAAGGGCAAGTCGGTCGCCGACGTCCTCAACATGCCGATCGAAGAAGCCGCTGAATTCTTCGACGCGGTTCCCGCGATCGCGCGCCACCTCAACACTCTCGTCAAAGTGGGCCTCGGGTACGTGCGTCTCGGTCAGCCTGCCCCAACGCTGTCTGGGGGAGAGGCGCAGCGCGTGAAACTTGCATCCGAACTCCACAAGCGCTCGACGGGACGCACCGTGTACGTGCTCGACGAACCGACAACCGGGCTGCACTTCGAAGATATCCGCAAACTCATGGCCGTGCTTCAAGGCTTGGCCGAGCGCGGTAACACCGTCATCGTCATTGAGCACAACCTCGACGTCATCAAGAGCGCCGACTGGATCATCGACCTGGGTCCTGAGGGTGGAGATGGCGGCGGTGAGATCATCGCAACCGGAACGCCTGAGACGGTAGCGAAGAATCCGTCCTCACACACGGGAAGATTCCTCGCAGACGTGCTCCCGAGCGGAACGGGACCGAAACAGAAGCGGATCACGGAGGTTGCCCCGCTCGCTCGCCCGAAAGCGAGGAGCGCTCGTGCCGCGGCCAAGGCGGCGAAAGTTAAGGCCTCGACCTAATGGCTGACCCGGCAACCTACCGGCCGCGTACGCAAGATATCCCAGCCGAGCCGGGTGTGTACCGGTTTCGTGATGAACACGGCCGGGTCATCTACGTGGGTAAAGCGAAGTCGCTGCGCGCACGGCTGACCTCCTACTTTGCGAACCCTGCCGGGCTCCACCCACGCACGCTCCAGATGGTGACAACTGCGGCGTCGGTGGAGTGGACGGTTGTGGCGAACGAGGTGGAATCCCTTGCGCTTGAATACACGTGGATCAAAGAATACGAGCCACGCTTCAACGTCAAGTATCGCGACGACAAATCCTACCCATACCTTGCTGTGACGATGGCTGAGAAGTTCCCTCGCGTGCAGGTCATGCGCGGGGAGAAACGCAAGGGAACGAAATATTTCGGTCCGTACTCTCACGCGTGGGCGATTCGCGAAACGATGGACCTGCTCCTGCGAGTGTTCCCGATCCGCTCATGCTCAGCGGGAGTGTTCCGCCGAGCCGAACGCGCCGGCCGCCCATGTCTCCTTGGGTACATCGATAAGTGCTCCGCCCCGTGCGTCGGGAGGATCAGCCCGGAAGAGCACCGCGAGCTTGCGGAGAAATTCACCGATTTCATGGGTGGAGCCACGGGCCCCTACATTCGCGCACTCGAAGCGCAGATGAAGGAAGCGGCCGAGGAGCTTGACTTCGAACGCGCAGCCCGGCTCCGCGACGACCTCCACGCACTCACGACCGTCGTGGAAAAGAACGCGATGGTCTTTTCCGACGGTACCTCGGCTGATGTCTTCGCCATGGCGGCCGATGAGTTAGAAGCCTCCGTCCAAGTGTTTCACGTGCGCGATGGCCGGATCCGTGGTCAGCGAGGGTGGGTCACCGAGCGGGTCGAAGAACTCAACGACGCGCAGATGATCGCCGCGCTACTGTCGCAGGTGTACGGCGAGGCACCGCAGGGCGATAAGGACGCTGTGCCGCTCGAGGTACTCGTGCCGACCCTGCCAGAAAATTTGAAACAGATCCGCACCTGGCTGAGTGAACGCCGTGAAGGTTCCGTTGATATTCGTGTGCCCCAGCGTGGGGATAAACGAATCCTTGCAGAAACGGTGCACAAGAACGCCGAACATGCCCTTGCCCTGCACAAGGCGAGACGTTCCTCCGACCTGACAACACGATCGCAGGCTCTTGCCGAGCTGCAAGAGGCACTCGACCTGCCGGTGAGCCCGCTTCGCATCGAGTGCTACGACATCTCCCACACCGGCGGCACGAACCAAGTCGGATCGATGATTGTGTTCGAAGATGGCCTGCCGAAGAAGAAGGACTACCGGCACTTCAACGTCCGCGGTGAGAGCGGCGAAGGTGCACGTGACGACACCGAGGCGATGCACGAGGTGATTCGCCGGCGGTTCTCCCGCTATCTAGAGGAGAAGGCTGCACCCATCACGCATGATGAGGAAGGTAAACCGCGCCGTTTCGCCTATCCACCGAACCTCGTCGTCGTCGATGGGGGAGAACCCCAGGTCGCCGCGGCCGCCGAGGCCCTGGCGGAGTTAGGGATCACCGAGGTCTCTCTCGTGGGGCTCGCGAAACGGCTCGAAGAAGTTTGGCTGCCGAACGAGGCATACCCGCTCGTGCTCCCTCGCAACTCCCAGGGCCTATTTTTGTTGCAGCGCCTTCGCGATGAAGCGCACCGGTTCGCCCTGACGGCGCACCGCAAGAAGCGCTCGGTGGGAATGACCCGATCACAACTCGATGAGATCCCCGGCCTCGGGCCGGCGCGGCAGAAGGCGTTATTGCAAAAGTTCGGATCGCTGCGGGCCATCACGGCGGCGAGTGCGCAGGAGATCGCCACGACCCCAGGTATCGGTCCGGTGCTGGCCGAAACGATTTATCAGGCATTGAAAACTAAGTCGTGAGAAGCTGGGGAGTATGAACGACTCGCCAGATACCGTGCCCATCGAAGTGCCAAAGCTCGAAGCCGAATCTGAACACGAGGTGGCCGATCACCCAGAAATCATCATCATCACGGGAATGAGCGGAGCTGGACGCTCCCGCGCGGCCTCCGTCCTGGAGGATCTCAGCTGGTTTGTCGTGGATAACCTGCCGCCAAAACTGCTGGATCCACTCGTGCAGATGATGCTGCAAAGCGGCTCTGGGGTTCAACGCCTCGCCGCGGTTGTCGACGTGCGCTCGGGCCAGTTCTTCAACGACCTCGTTAAGGTGCTCGATGACCTCCGCGATAGCCACATCACGCACCAGCTCATTTTCCTCGATGCCTCCGATGAGGTGCTCGTGCGCCGCTATGAAACGGTTCGCCGCCCGCACCCGTTACAAGGATCCGGCCGAATGCTCGACGGCATCTTGGAGGAACGCCAGATCCTCTCCCACCTGCGGCGCCGAGCCGACGTCACGATCGACACCTCAGACCTCAACGTGCACGATCTCGCTCGCCGGATCAAGGAGTCGGTCGCAACAGAGGACGATCGTGCGCTGCGGATGAACATCGTCTCGTTTGGATTTAAGTACGGGTTACCCCTCGATGCCGACCATGTCGTCGATGTCCGGTTCATTTCCAATCCGTACTGGATTACCGAGCTGCGGCACCTCAATGGTAAGGACGCACCGGTACGTGAATACGTGCTCGGCCAGGACTCGGTGGAGGAGTTCATCGGCAAGTACGCGGAAGCGATCGGTGGGATCTTGCCCGGCTATGTGCGTGAACAGAAGCCCTATGTCACCGTGGCGGTGGGGTGCACCGGTGGAAAACACCGCTCCGTGGCAATCACCGAGGCGCTTGCCCGCCGTTTTCGGGGCATGGGCCAGAACGTCCGAACGCTTCACCGTGACTTGGGCCGCGAATGAGACGCCAGAATGCTGCGGGCCGCCCCTTAAAGGTCGCGGCGCTGGGTGGAGGCCATGGCCTTGCCGCGAGCCTTCGAGCGCTACGCCACATTACCTCAGACATCACCGCGATCGTCACGGTCGCTGACGATGGCGGATCCTCGGGCCGGTTGCGCCAAGAACTCGACATGCTCCCGCCAGGGGATTTGCGCATGGCGCTATCGGCGCTGTGTGCCCAATCGGACTGGGGCATCACGTGGCGTGACGTGCTTCAGCACCGGTTTCATTCCTCGGGTCCGCTCAACGGCCACGCCGTTGGTAACCTCCTCATCGTCGCCCTGTGGGAGATCCTCGGTGACCCCGTAGAGGGCCTCGATCTTATTGGCGAGCTGCTCGGGGCGGATGGCCGCGTCCTTCCAATGGCGGCTGTGCCGCTCGAGATTGAAGCCGAGGTGAGCCACGAGGGCTGGACGCAGACCCAGACGGTGCGCGGGCAAAGTCGCGTCGCCGTGACCTCCGGGCACGTGCACAAGCTCAGGCTCCAGCCACCAGATGCGCCGGCGCGCCCCGAAGCGATCGACGCAATCCAGGAAGCAGACTGGGTGATCCTCGGGCCAGGGTCGTGGTACACCTCGGTCATGACCCACCTGCTTGTACCTGAGCTCGCCGAAGCATTGAGAACCACCCCGGCGAAGGTCGCGCTAACATTGAATCTTGCTACGCAGCCCGGTGAGACCGGAGGATTTTCCGCAGGCGATCACCTCCGGGTATTCGCAGAGTACGCACCCGAACAGAGAATCGATGTCGTGATCGCTGACCCGAGTGCTGTAAACGATATTGATGAACTGAACGACGCAGCTAAAGGAGTTGGGGCACAGGTGTTGTATCGACAGGTGAGTGCCGGAGACGGATCAGCACGGCACGACACTCTCCGTTTGGCAGCCGCCTACCGCGATATCTTCGACGAAACCTTCGGCGATGTGAGGCGGGATCGATGAACACCCAAAGCCTTACGGCTATCGCCAAGGACGAGCTCGCCCGAATCACCGTCGACCGCCCTCGAACGCGCGCCGCTGAAATTGCCGCCATGCTCCGCTTCGCTGGGGGCCTGCAAATTATTTCTGGGCGCATCGTCGTCGAGGCTGAAGTCGACTCACCGCTCACCGCGCGTCGTCTGCGCGTCGCCATTGCGGAAGTGTTCGGCCACGAGAGTGAGGTCATCGTCGTCTCCGGTGGAGCGCTGCGGCGCGGGAGCCGCTACGTCGTTCGCGTGCGAAAGGACGGCGAGTCGCTCGCTCGTCGTTCTGGCCTCCTCGATTCCCGGGGTCGCCCCGTGCGGGGGCTTCCACCGGCAGTCGTCGGCGCGGCGGTGGAGGACTCGAAGGCGGCGTGGCGCGGCGCGTTCCTCGCCCGCGGCTCGATCACAGAACCGGGGCGCTCCAGCGCGCTAGAGATCACCTGCCCTGGACCTGAAGCCGCATTGGCTCTCGTTGGGGCAGCGCGCCGGTTCGGCGTCCAGTCCAAGGCACGCGAAGTACGCGGTGTTGACCGCGTCGTCATCCGCGACGGCGATGCGATCGCGCTCATGCTTAAAGTAATGGGCGCAACGAAGGCTGTTGAGGAGTGGCAGGAGCGCCGCAAGCACCGGGCGGTGCGGGGCACCGCGAACCGCCTCGCCAACTTCGACGATGCCAACCTTCGTCGC
>CAYVDF010000129.1:0-5301 GCA_964450475.1 uncultured Pseudactinotalea sp. | reverse complement strand
AGGAGGTTCACGTTCAGGCGCACGCCCTGTCGTGAAACCCTCTCGATGGCGGCACCGAGCTTCGCGTCGGTTGCGTCAATGATGAGGTGGGAGACCATCGCGCGCAGCGCCCTTCGCGCGATGGGAACGACGAGGCCTGGGGCGATGTGGGAGACCACCGCGCCCACGCGGATCAAGGGGCGCAGCGGACCAAGAAACCGAGGGCCATCGGCGCGAGCTCGCGCAGCTTCTGGGCCGCCGCCGAGTGATCCTCGGGGCGCACCACCTCATCGATGAATCTGACCGTGAACTCTAGCCCGTTGGGGTCGTGGAGCAGGCCGGCCAGGCGCGCGCCCGCGGGGTCCACGGGGTACTGCGTGGCGTCGTGCACCCAGCGGCGAACCAGAGCGACGGCCTGCTCGGCCAGGTCCTGCGGGCGAATCTGGGTGTTCATTTAGGCGCCCTCCTCACCACCGTTGTTACCGCCAGAGTACAAGCGCGCACGCCCCGCAGAACAGGTGACAAGAATTGAACTAGTCCATGTGACGCTTTTAGAACCTCTCAACGGTTGGGGGTGGGCGATCCGAGATTAGGCGGCCGCGCGCAGTCCCGTGCGTCACGCCGTGATGAGGTAGGGGTACTCGGGCATCCGGATCCCGAGGGAATCCCCGACGCGGTACTTTGAGACGTGCGCAGAGTTTGCCTCATCCACGGTCAATTCTAGGTCGCCGATCGCGAGCACGTAGCGGGTGAACGAGCCGTTATAGACGACGTTTGTCAGGACTCCGTTCGCCGGAGAGGCCTCGTCGATGCGGATCCGCTCTGGGCGGATCAACACGAGGTGCTCTGCGGGGCTGGGCGCTTCGAGCGTGTGATCGACCCCTTGGGTCCGGCCGCGCAGGCCCTTCACGCGGAAGCGTGCCCCGCCTGCCTGAAGAAGGAGTCCGGCGTCGTCACCGATGAGCTTTCCCCGGAGAATGTTGGCGTGCCCAACGAAGTTGGCGACGAACTCGTTGGCCGGGAAGTCGTAGACCTCTTGGGGAGTTCCTATCTGTTGGGTCTCCCCATCCTTCAATACCAGGACCCGGTCGGAGATGCTCAGCGCTTCCTCCTGATCGTGGGTGACAAACAAGACGGTAATTCCAAGCTCGTCTTTGATGCGGCGGATCTCATCGCGCATCATCACCCGCAGATTGGCATCCAGGTTCGACAGGGGTTCATCGAGCAGAAGGACCTTGGGTTCCAGCACGAGGCACCGCGCGATCGCCACGCGTTGCTGCTGCCCGCCCGAGAGTTCCGCGGGCTGGCGATCGCCGTACCCGCTTAGGCGAACCTGCTCGAGGGCTTTGTTCACCCGCTCAGTCCGTTCCGCCCGGCTCACCCCGGTGAGCCCGTAAGCGACGTTCTTCCGCACCGACATGTGCGGGAACAGCGCGTAGCTTTGGAACACCATGCCCGTTGGGCGACCCTCGGGAGGCAGGTTATCGATGCTTTCCCCATCGAGAGTGATCGTGCCGGTGTCTTGGCTGTGGAAGCCGCCGATGGTCCGCAGCAGCGTCGTCTTCCCGCACCCCGAGGGACCAATGAAAGAGACGAGCTCGCCTTGGTCGATATCGATGCTCACCCCGCTGAGAGCCTTCACCGGACCGTAGGATTTGGAGATGTTGCGGATGTTGAGAAATGACATATTCGTGCCTTAGATCTTGACACCGAATCGGCGTTCGATGATTTTGAGCAACCCCAGTGCGGCGAGCACAATCACGATGAGGACCAGAGAGATCGCGCTAGCCATCCCGACCTTGCCAGACTCGGCGAGCGTCAGGATGTAGGTGGCGGCGAGCTCCGTGCCCGGGCCCACGAGGAAGATGACTGCAGAAACGGTGACCATCGCCGTCATAAATGCATACACGAAGCCGGCGACGAAACTGGGAGCCATGATCGGAACGATGACCTTGGCGAAGGTGCGGTAGGGGCCGACCCCGAGGTCGGCTGAGGCTTCTTCCATCGATTCGTCGACTTGGTGCATCTTCGCGATGGCCGCTTGCATCCCGACGCCGATCTTGCGGAAGGTCATGTTGAGGATGATGAGCCCGACGGTGTTGGTCCAGAAGAATGGGGCGCCGCCGAACATGATGAGGTACCCGATACCCATGGCGGTGCCGGGAACGGCGAGTCCGAACAGGGTAAGGAATTCTAAAGTCTGCTTGCCGGGGATGGGTTTGCGTACAAAGAGGTAGCCCTGCAGCATCCCGAGGGTAGCGGCGAGGAAGGCGGCGGCGAGGGAAACCGTGATTGAGTTCGTCAGAGCTGTTGTGGCCGCCGTGCCGCCGAAGTTTTCCAGCGTAAAGGTATTGTTCACGCCCGGGATCTTGACGAAGGCACCGACGGCGATCATGCCGAACATCAACATGACGAACGCGCCGAAGCCGTAGGTCACGATTGTGATGACGTTCTTGACCCAGCCTGTCAATGGGTTGTGGGTGGCGCCGGAGTCGGTGTCAATCGAGCGGACATCGCCCTTCATGCCATAGGTCTGGAGGATGAAGATGATTGCGCCGGGAATGATGAGGAAGACGGAGGCGACGGCTGCGAGTTCGAGGTTGAACTGGCCGACGACAAGGAGGTAGGCCTCGGAGGCAAGGAAGCGGGTGTTGCCCCCGATGACGAGGGGGTTGGCGAAGTCCGCGACCGCCATGACGAAAACTAAGAGAGCCGCCTTGATGATCCCCACCTTCGACAGAGGAAGGGTAATGCGGGAGAGGGTGCGAAATTGCGACGCGCCAAGATCTTGCGAGGCGGCCTCGAGGGTGGGGTTGAGCGAGCGCATCGTCGTTTCGATGAGCATGTACGCCACGGGGAAGTTCCCGAGCACCTGGGCGAGCACGACGCCCTTGAAGCCGTAGATGCTGATGTCGAGGTCGAACGTTGAGTTCAGCCAGCCGGTCGCGATCCCGCGGCGCCCAAACAGGATGATGAGCGCTAGGGAGAATACGAACGGGGGAGCAACAAGGGGGAGCAGGGCCACCCCGGACATGAGCCGCGGGCCAAGGCCGCGACCACGGGTGACGTGCAGTGCCACCATCGTTGCGAGCACCACCACGATTGCGGTGGAGATGACGGCGGCCTTGATGCTGTTCCAGTACGCGCCGAGATAGTAGCGGTCGAAGAACGTGCCGTAGTGCTCAAGCGTGAGGCCTTCGCCGCCGATGCCGAGCGAGCGGATGAGAACGGCGAAGATTGGCGCGACGATGAACCCGGTGATCGCAATCGCCATGACGATGGTGGCGATCGCGAAGCCGGGCTCGCGCCAAAAACCCCGGGTCGGAGGAGTTGACTTTGACGTCAACTCCTCCGCCACGAGAGTTGTTCCTACTTGGGCGCTCACTCCTCGATGCTTCCAAAGGTGTCGCGCCAGCGCTTCATGATGTCATCCTGGTTCTGGTCGGCCCACACTGCGTCGTAGTCGATGAGGTAATCCTCAAGGTTGGTGATCTCAGTGTTGCCTTCGAAGCCGGGCTTCGTGACGAGTGCGCGGACGTTGGCGGCCGACTTCATGCCTTCATCGGAACCGATGTAGTCGATGAGCTTCTCGACGGCGGCGCGGTTCTTGGTGTCCTTGAACATCCAGACGACGTCGAGCGAGTAGCCAACGCCTTCAGACGGGATGACGGCTTCCATCGGGTAGCCTTCGGCGATCCGGTCAAACACTGCCTGATCCCAGCTAATGCCAACCGCGTATTCACCCTGGCCTACGAGCTGGGCCGGCTGGGTACCGGACTTGGTGTACTGGCCGACGTTCTCGTGCAGCTCTTCAAAGTACTCCCAGCCTGCTTCTTCACCCATGATCTGCAGGATCGTGGAGATCATGAGGTAGGCGGTGCCAGAGGTGCCTGGGTCGGGCATGATGATTTCGCCCTTGTACTGGGGATCGGTGAGATCGGCCCAGGAGGTGGGCTTATCGAGGCCCTTGGCTTCGAGCACATCGGTGTTCACCGCAATGAGGTCGTACCAGTAGGACCAGCCGTACCAGCGGCCTTCTGGGTCCTTGAACTTGTCAGGTACGTCTTCCCATGTGGGGGAGATGTAGGGCTCGAAGTAGTCCTTGCTCACGCCACGAAGCGCGTTGGACTGGAGCTGACCCCACTGCATGTCGGCACCGAAGTTTGGTGCCTCGTTTTCAACGCGAGCCCACCCCTCGTTGGAGGACAGGCGCAGGACGTTGATCTTCAGCCCGGTGGCTGCTTCTGCGTCGTCAACGAGAGCCTTCATCTCATCGACTTCGTTGTGCGTATAGACGTCGACTGTGTTGCTGTCTCCGTCGGAGCCACCGCCTGAGCAGCCCGCGAGGAGGGCTACCGCCGCGGTGACGGCGAAGAGCTTCTTTAGCTTGTTCACGTAGAACCTTTCACTTTCTTTTTGTTGACGTGTTATACCAAAGTGCTGTGCCAGCCATGGAAACCCATGTGTGGAGTCTCGTTTGCTGACATCACGTACCGGCGTCCACTTGGGTAGATGCGTACTCGGGAGATCGAGGTGTATTCCGGCTCGAAGAACAACGGCTTGGAGTGACCCATGATCGAGGAGAGGTAGGCGCTAATGACGCCGCCGTGGCAGATGACCGCAACGCGTTCACCGTCGTTGTGGGCGGCAATGATCCGGTCGACGGCACCAACGACGCGCTGTTGAAGCGCGCCGAGATCGATGTGGTGGCCGACGTAGTTGCCCTGTTGGAGGTTCGCCCAGTAGGTCTCGAAGTCTTCTTCGATCTCTTCGGTTGGCAGATAGAAGTTCAGGTGGTGGTCGTACTCGACCAGGTCAGCATCGGTGTGCAGGTGCAGTCCGAGGCGGGTTGCTAAGGCCTGTGCAGTCTGGACTGCCCGTGTCATCGTCGAGCTGTAGACACTGTGGAATGTCGGGGCGCCATTGGAGGCGAGATAGCCCACGAGCCGTTGGGCCTGAGCCACCCCCTCCGGAGTGAGTCGTGGGTCAGCAGGGCCTTCTCCTTGCCAGCGCTCCGGTTGCGCATGGCGGATGAGAACGATCTCCACGTGAGAATCAACTCCAGGGGGATGGACACTTGATTTCCGGCTATTAATTATCAAACCGATTTGCCTAGGCATTGTCAACGACAGGGATTCTTTGCGAAGTCGCCAATAACGGGTCAAGACTGCGGCAAGCGCCTAATCGGCGAAGGTGCGTCAAGTGACTAAGAGCACAGCTTCGGTGGGGGCTTGTGTCGCTCGCTGAGCCATGTGAACTCGGGTCGTCTCTGGCTCAGAGGGGCACCTAGTTAGTTGCTGACGATGTCACGCCGGCGGAACC
>CAYVDF010000128.1:0-5367 GCA_964450475.1 uncultured Pseudactinotalea sp. | reverse complement strand
GGTGCTGCTGCTTCCCTATTGCCTCCACACGCAGAACTCAGAGGTCGTCCAACGCGCGCTGGCATGCACAGTCGGCGACATCGAGGTTCTCTACCGTTCGCTCCAGAACGGCCCGGATGCGTGGTTGCGCTTCCGCGACCGTGCGCCACACGAGTCCCGCCGTCACTGGCTCATCTTGCATGCCCTCGACCCCTGCATCGAGGTCAGAGACAAATGAAATATTGACGACGCACATCGCCTTCTCGCGGGCCAGCGTCGTTTCTGGGTGCTGTGTCATCGACAAGACGTCCCAGCCCATGCGCTGGAACCACTGGGACTCAGCACGCGTAGAAAACCGCGGGCCTTGGATCACGACTGAGGTGCCGCTCGGGTGATACGTCTCCTCCAAGGTGTCGAGTGCGGATACAGCATAGCCACGAAGACGCGGGCAGTAGGGATCGGCAAGCGACACGTGCGCCACCTGCGGCCCCTCATAGAAGGTATCGACTCGGCCGCGCGTGCGGTCGACGAACTGGTCGGTGAGCACGAAGTGGCCAGGCGCGAAATCCGCTCGGAGGGATCCCACGACCGAGGACGTGATGAGGTGCGTGACCCCGAGGTTCGCGAGCGCCGCGATGTTGGCTCGGTAGTTGACGAGGTGGGGTGGCACCGCGTGCTCCAAGCCGTGCCGTGTGAGGAACGCGACCTGCTTCCCCCCGAGGGTCCCTATGGTTACCGGGCTCGACGGCGGCCCGTAGGGAGTGTCAACCTGCTGCTGCTCCGCCTCCTCGAAAAGCGAGTACAGGCCTGAACCACCGATGATTCCGATTGTGATTGCCATGGGGGTCTCCTATTCTTCGTGAGCTAACGACTGAAGACGAGCAGCGGCGCGGGCGGCACGATCGCGGATCTCAGCCTCATCAACCGTGAGCAGAGCGCCCTCTCGCATGATCTGCCGGCCCGCGATAAACACATCGTCGACGTCAGAGCCGCGCGCGGCAAAAGTGAGAAATGAGCTCGGCGAGGGCATCGGCGTGGCATGGGCCGTGTCGGTGCGTAACGTGATCGCATCCGCCTGCTTACCGACCTCGAAGCTGCCGGTCTCTGGGAAACCAACTGCCTGCGCACCTTCCCGCGTGGCAAGGTTGAGCACATCCGTACCGGCGGTCTCGACGGGGTCTTGAGCGACGCCTCGGTGAATGATCGTCGCAAGCTTCATCTCATCGAACATGTCGAGGGAGTTGTTGCTCGCGGCACCATCGGTGCCAAGCGCGCACAGCACGCCTGCGTCTCGCATCGCCTTGAACGGAAAAATTCCCGAACCGAGCTTTAGGTTCGAGGCCGGGTTGTGGGCGACTCCCGCGCCGCACTCGGCGAGAATCTCAATTTCCTCGGGGCCCGCGTGCACGGCGTGGGCAATGAGGGTCGGCACCTCTAAAAGTCCGAGCGCATCTGCGTGAGCGATCGGGGTTCGCCCGAAATTCTTGAGCGACTGCTCCACCTCGAACGCCGACTCCGACAGGTGGATGTGGATGCCGAGTCCACTCACCTCCGCGCGACGGCGCACCTCGCTCAGCATCTCCGGAGAACACGTGTAGGGCGCGTGCGGCCCATACCTCACCCGAATGAGATCCTCGCCGGCAAACTCCGCAGCGAGCGCCTCGGTGTGGTCGAGAGAGGCACGACCATCCATCGGGCTGAGCCCAGCGAATCCGACGGTGTCGAAATCGAAGGTCGCGTGCGCGGCTACGACCCGCATTCCGGCATCGGCAACGAGGCCGAGCAGCTCGGCATCCCAGTGGTACATGTCCGCAAACGTAGTCGTGCCCGAGCGGATCATTTCCACCATCGCGAGCTCTAGTCCGACCGCGACATCGCTCGTGCGCATGTGCTGCTCGAGTGCCTGAACGACTCCAAGCCACGTGGCAAGATCCTCGTCATCGCATGACCCTCGCAACAACGTCATCGCCGAGTGGGTGTGCGCATTGATCAGACCCGGCAGCAGCAACTTGCCTGTGAGATTGATGACCGAACGCGCAGCATCGCCATCCCCACGGCGAGGCCCGACATAGGTAATGACGCCGCGGGAGTCGAAAGCGAGCTCCCCGTCGTCAATAATCGTGCCAGCGGCATCCTGGGTGAGAATCGTTGCCCCAATGAGGCGGGTTTCCATAGTGTTCTCCTGACTAATCCTTGGCGTTACCACGCGGGAACAGCGGACATCCCGCCGTCGACAACAAGGTCGTGGCCACTGATCCACTGCGACAGAGGCGAGGCGAGGAAGGCGCACGCTGTGGCGACATCGGTCGATGAGCCGACTCGCCCAAGCGGGACGCGGGAGTTCCATGAGTTGTAGCCATGTCGCCACGACTGCGCGAGCCCGCCGGTGTCGATAAGCCCCGGCGAGACACTATTGACTCGGATCCCGCGCGGGCCGTATTCAAGCGCTGCTGCCCGCGCGTACATTTTCACCCCAGCTTTCGCTGCGGCGTAGTGCGCGTGGCCAACTGCCGGAAGCGAGGCTTCCACCGACGCGATCTGGATGATCGAACCGCCCTCACCCATGACGGCGGCCGCAGCCTGGGTCATGAGGAATGTGCCGGTGAGGTTCGTATCGATGACGTCGTACCACTGCTCGCTCGTCATTTCCGCGAGCGGGGTCACCGGCTGAATCGCGGCATTGTTGATGAGCACATCGAGGTGACCAAAGTGTTTGACGGCGTCACTCACCATGGCGATGCACGCCGTCTCATCGCGAATATCACCCGCGAGCGAGATCCCGCCGGATTCGTTAGCGAGGTCGGCGGAGACTTGGGAAGGCGAGCGCGCATGCAGGGCGAGATGCGCACCGCATTCGCGCAGGTAGCGAGCGATTCCCTGCCCGATTCCACCACCAGCGCCGGTGACGAGCACGGTGACGCCGCGTAGATCAATCGCTTGCATCGAACCACCTCCCGTTGTAAGACAACCTATATCAGTTGTCTCGCGAGCATCAATCAATCTGCGTAAACTGATGCCAGACAGACTGAGGGGTTTCTATGGCAAACACGGGCAGCGCAACCCGCGCTTTACGAACGGCGAATCTCCGAGTTCAACTCGCGGAATCCTTGCGTCAGCGACTTGATGCTGGCGAGTGGAAAGTGGGTCAGCAACTGCCCACCGAGACTGAGCTTGCCCAAGAGTACGGGGTATCGCGCAGTACTGTGCGCTCTTCGCTGCAGCAGTTGGAAACGCAAGGGTTAACGATCACCAAGCACGGAGTGGGCACGTTCGTCTCCCCGTACGGTGAAGCGATCAAGGCAGGCTTGCAAGAGCTCCGGTCGATGACCGATACGATACGTGCGCACTCGATGGAGCCGCGGATGGATTATGAGTCGATCAAATACAGGGCGGCAACAGAGGAAGAAGCTGCCGCGCTTCGGCTCATGGCGAGTGAGCAGGTACTTGCAACGAAACGTGCCGTTATGGCTGACGATGTCATCGTTGCGTACTCGTATGAGGCTATTCCCGCGCGCTTGCTGCCGGCCGATCTACGCCCCGACCAAGTGCACGGCTCGCTGTTCGCGCTCCTCGATGCTTCGGGTACTGTGCCGCGGACGGCGGTCGCCGATATTCACGCGGCGTCCGGCCCAGAGATTGGCTGGGGCGAACGCGATCCGGATCAACTCTACGTGTATCTTCGGCAGGTTCACTTCGATGAGCACGCCGAGCCCGTGGTGTTCTCCCAGACATATTTCCACGAGGGACGCTTCGAGTTTTCTGTGCTGCGGGTGCGGTAAAAAAGCAAATGTGGAGAACGGAATGACGCAGCCAACCGAACACACCTTGATCGATGACCTCATTACGATGGGTCAACGGTGCGTGAGCACTGGGCTTACCCACGCGAGCGGCGGAAACCTCTCGGTTCGACTGCCCGGCAGCAATACATTCCTCATCACTGCCTCGGGCACGTGGCTCGATGCGCTGAAGCCCGAATCATTTACGGTGATGAACCTTACGGGCGAGTACATTCGTGGGGCTGAGAATCCTTCGAGTGAGTGGAAACTCCACCAGCGGACATACCAGGTGCGCCCCGATGTTCAAGCGATCGTCCACGCCCACCCGCAACACGCGACGCTCCTGCACGCGCTGGGTAAGCCGATTCGGTTCTTTACCCTCGACCACGCCGTGTACGTGCACTCAATTGGCGTGGCGCCGTTTCACCCGAACGGATCGGACGAACTAGCCGAGACGGCGGCTCAGGCTGCGCGCGACCACAACGTCGTCATCCTCGGAAACCACGGTTGCTCGACCATGGGCGAGGATCTCGCAATGGCCTTTCGCCGCGCGATCGTTCTCGAAGACGCAGCCGCGGCAACCTACCGCGCGCTGACGCTCGGCGATCACAACACCCACTTCCCCGAGGATCCGGACACGGAGCTAATTCACGCGTGACGCGTTCGCCTGATGGCTCACGGAGGGTGGATATTGATGGGTATTCGCTGTAAGCGTTCTAGGGAACCGCGCTATTGACGCCTACTGGTCAACGAGGCCTCTCTCTTGGTTGGCTAACTTTGCATACAGCCGGGGTAGATCAGTAAGAGCTGCAGCCGTCGCGGAGGCTCGCCTGGCCGCCCCATGAGGAGTAGCGCTGCTGGCGGCTCGCTCTTAGACGACTCCTGGCCCGTGAAGCTCCTGATAGCTCGCGCAACTGTCGTATTGGGTGGAACCTTCACTAACCGGTCACCCGACTCAGCAAGAGTAAGCACCTCTCGAATCGAGGTGCTATCGACGACCCCTCCATCTCGGTGAAGAGAGCACGCAAACCATCTCGCAACGGCGTTCGTCGTGATCAGCGTAATTCTACCTTTGCCTACCTCGACTGGCGCTTGCGAGAAGTCTTTTTCTGAGACGAGGCGTAGAAACTCAATAACATCTTAATTGTGCAAAAATACGCGGCTTCTCATGATCTCTAGGAGCCCCATGCACAGGGTGCGCGGATAAGGTCTCGTGAGTCAGCTCGCTCAGATCTTCAGTTCTTCGTAGATCGAGACGAGCTTAGTGAGAACTTCCACAAAGCCGCGCGATCGGCACTCCTGTCAACCGGACCCATCGCGAGCGCCGGGCGTCAGAAATGACGATTGATCGCTCAATGTGGGGCGATTACTCCCCAGCGATGAACGCTTCGACCTTGCGGCGAGCTTCCTCGTCGTCATACTGCTCGGGCGGGGACTTCATGAAGTACGACGACGCCGACAGGATCGGGCCGCCGACGCCGCGGTCGAGAGCGATCTTGGCGGCGCGAATGGCGTCGATGATGATGCCGGCGGAGTTCGGGGCATCCCACACTTCGAGCTTGTATTCGAGGTTGAGGGGCACATCGCCAAAGGCGCGGCCCTCGATGCGTAC
>CAYVDF010000127.1:0-5371 GCA_964450475.1 uncultured Pseudactinotalea sp. | reverse complement strand
ATTCACATGAAGCGCTCGATGCACGACCTGCTCGCGAGCGAGCTCGGCATCGACAATGCTGCCTACCTCGACGACACGGGCCACATGAGTGGGGTCGACCCGCTCCTGGCTATCGACCGTGCCGCCAAGGACGGCACGATCACGAGCGGGGACAACATCCTCACGCTCGCAGCCGGCACCGGTTACACATGGGCAGGTGCGGTCATCCGCTGGGGAGAACAGGAGTAAATCATGACCAGCAACGTTGCAATTATTACTGGCGCGGGAGGCGGCCTCGGCCGGTCTCACGCGATCGCCCTCGCCCGTGAGGGGTGGGCTGTCGTCGTCAACGACCTCGCCGACCCTTCCGCCGTCGTCAATGAAATTAATGACGACGCAAAGGTGCAAGAAGCAGGCGGCAAGGCCATCGGTGCCGTCGCTGGTGTCGATACCCCTGAGGGTGCGCAGACGATCGTGGATGCGGCACTAAATGCCTTCGGCCGGATTGACGCCGTGATCAACAATGCAGGAATTTTGCGCGACAAAAGCTTTGGCAAGATGACTCAGGAGATGCTCACTGACGTGCTCGAGGTGCACCTGCGGGGGTCGTTCAACGTGACCCACGCCGCGTGGGATGCGCTGAAGGAGCGCGGTGGGGCGGTCATCATGACATCCTCGGGATCGGGGCTCTACGGAAACTTTGGCCAGGCAAACTACGCCTCGGCAAAGATGGGGCTCGTTGGCCTGACTCGCGCGCTCGCGATCGAGGGAGCCCGAAACAAGGTGCGCGTCAACGCGATCGCTCCGCTCGCCCGCTCGCAGATGACCGAGAATATTCTCGCCCCCGAGCTGCTCGAGCGACTCGACCCCGAATGGGTCTCCCCGCTCATCGCCTATCTCGTGAGCGACTCCAGCGAGGATACGGGCAACATCTACTCAGTTGCCGGTGGACGCTACGCCCGCGTCGCACTCATTGAGGGCCCGGGCGTCACATTCGACCACGTGCCGACCGTCGCGGAAATCGCAGAGGCCTCGGCACAGATGAATGAGATCGAGGGCGGGACTGAACCGCGCTCGCTCACAGACCAGGTGGAGCTGCTCCAGTAGCAGATTCATCCCAGAACGATAACGATTTGGTGGGTTTCATCGCCCGCCGCTTGACAGGGAGTAGGAGGCGAACAACCATTAACCTCATACCTGACTCAGCTCTCAGGTAAGGTGTAAGCAGGGGTGGCCGTTACCAACGTGATGATCACCGCCGAACTCCACTTTGACAACGACGTGAAAGGTATCCCATGCGGATCTCAAAGCGAATTATTTCCGCCGCGGCGATCTCGACCATGGCGCTTGCTCTTGCAGCATGTGCCCCAGGCGACGACGCCCCGGAAAAGCCGACCGACACTGAAACTCAGGAACAGCAGGAAACTGAGGCCCCTGAGGAAGAGGCTCCAGCCGACACTCAGCCGGTAGAAATCGGCATCATCTACTCCAAGACCGGTCTGCTCTCGGCCTACGGCCAGAACTACATCGAAGGTCTCGAAGCCGGTCTCGACTACGCCACCGATGGCACGAATATCGCGGGCAACTACGAGATTAACCTCCGTATCGTTGACGACGGTGGGGACGCCGCCAAGGCTGTCACCGCGTTCAAGGACATGGTCGGTGACGAGGTACCCATCATCGCGGGCACCATCGACTCCGGTATTGCCCTGCAGCTCGCTGACCTAGCGGAGCAGAACCAGACGGTCTACATCTCCGGTCCGGCAGCAGTTGACGCCATCACCGGCATCAACAACTACACCTTCCGCTCTGGTCGCCAGTCGATCCAGGACGTCGCCACCGCCGGAAGCTTCCTCGAAGACATCGAAGGCGCGAACGTCCTTGTGTTTGGCCAGGACACCGCGTTCGGCCAGGGTAACGTGGCCGCTGTAAAGGCGGTACTCGGAGCCAAGGGCGCAAACATCGAAGAACTCCTCGTGGCAGAAGGCGCGACCGAGTTCACCCCGTTCGCCCAGCAGATCGTGGACAAGAACCCCGACCTGCTCTTCGTAGCCTGGGCCGGTGACACCACCGGCGCCATGTGGCAGGCGCTCTCCCAGCAGGACGTATTCTCCAAGGTCACGGTAACCACCGGCCTTGCAAACATCGCCTCCTACGGCGCCTTCGGCGACGCGGGCGAGGGCATTTCGTTCCTCAACCACTACTCGCCCGGCGCTGGTAACAACGACGTAGAGAAGGCCATGACCGAGCGCATCGAGGCGGCCGGCGGCCAGGTGGATATCTTCTCCCCGGACGGCTTCAACGCAGCCCTGATGATCGTGCACGCGCTGAAGAACGGCGACCTGTCGGCTGACGGTATCGTTTCGGCTCTCGAAGGCTGGAAGTTCGATGGCCCCAAGGGTCCCATGGAGATCCGCGCCTCTGACCACGCTCTCCTCCAGCCGATGTACCGCGTGAAGCTCACCAAGGACGGCGACAACTGGGTACCCGAGGTCCTCGGGACCGCTGACCCCGCTGACGTGGCACCGTCCGAGGCTGGCTAAGCCTCACCAACACTAGGGAAGCTTCATCTCCCTAACCTGCTCTGGCCCCAGGGTTTCCTGGGGCCAGAGCCCCGAATAATCCCGGCAAAGCAGCCGGGCGACTAGGAAGCGATCAATGAGCGACGTAGCTTTACGCACTCACGGCCTCGGTTTAACCATCGGTGGCGCGCGGATCTTGGAAGATATCAATATCGAGATTCCCAAGGGTGAAATGGTTGGCGTCATCGGCCCCAACGGTGCCGGTAAGACCACACTGTTCAACCTCATCTCCGGTGTGTACACCCCAACGACAGGCACCGTGGAACTCAACGGCGAAGACATCACTCGCCTGCCGATCCACCAACGTACCCGCCGCGGGCTTGGGCGAACGTTTCAAACGTCGAATATCTTCCCCGAGCTCGACGTCGTCGAGAACGTTCGCCTTGCTGCCCAGTCTCGTTTGGGTAAGGCTCTGAGCATCCTCGCCTTCCCACACGCCCACGATGAAGCCACCGAAATCGCGTGGGACTGCCTCGACGCCGTCGGCCTATCCGAACGCGGCGGCAACTACGCAGGCAACCTCTCCCACGGAGACAAACGCAAACTTGAAATCGCAGTGCTCCTCGCCGGCGAAGCCGACGTCGTACTGCTCGATGAACCCATGGCTGGCCTCGGTTCTGCAGACGTACCCGAGGTCACCGAAGTCATCCGGATGCTGTCGAAGGAACGCGGCCGCACGGTGCTCATGGTGGAACACCACATTGACGTCGTTCTCGGCCTCGTCGACTCCGTTGCTGTTCTCCACAACGGTGAACTGCTCGCGCACGAGTCGCCTGAGGGCGTGATGGCCAACCCGACCGTCCAGAGCGCCTACCTGGGGGAACCACTGTGACCGCAATCTTAGAACTTCAGGGCGTATCGGGTTCGATCGCCGGCCAGCAAGTGCTGGAGAACATCACCTTCACCGCCGGCTCCGGCGTCACCGCCATTCTTGGCCGTAACGGTGTGGGTAAGACCTCGACGCTGAAGGCGATCATGGGTCTGATCGAACGCAGCGGAAAGATCACCTACCGCGGGGAGGACATCACCACGCTGCCGACCCACCGCATCGCTTCGCTCGGAATCGCCTACGTGCCGGAAGACCGTGAAGTCTTCGCCAGCCTCACCGTCACGGAGAACCTCCGCATCGCGATCCGCCGGGGTACCCCGGGCCACTGGGATCGGGTGTACGAGCTGTTCCCTGAACTCAAAACCCGCGCGACCCAGCTTGCCGGCTCCCTCTCGGGAGGTCAGCAGCAAATGGTTTCTCTCGGTCGAGCACTCATGAACGACAACGATCTGTTGCTCGTTGACGAACCAACAAAGGGGCTTGCTCCGCGCATCGTCACCGAGGTGACCGAAACCCTCGCGCGCGCCGCAGAGCTCGCTCCGGTTGTGCTCGTGGAGCAGAACCTAGCCGTTGTGCGGGCACTGGCGGAGCAGGTCGTGGTGATCTCTTCTGGCCAGGTCGTGCACACCGGCGGCGCTGTGGAATTCCTCGACGACGCCGCGCTCACGGCCCGCCACCTTGGGGTCTCCGCTGGAGACGCACCTGAGGAGGCGCCAGCGCCCGTCGAGGTGGAAACGTCAGATTCAACTAGTGGCTCCGATGAAAGGGAGGACGCGTGAGCACAGTAATCTTGCTCCTCATTACGGGGCTCGGGCTCGGCGGCCTGTACTTCCTCGTCGCTTCCGGCCTCTCGCTCATCTACGGACTCATGAGCGTACTGAACTTTGCTCACGGGGTGTTCCTCTCTCTCGGCGCTTACGCCGGGTACGAGATCTCCCGGATGGTCGGTACCAGCTCCTGGTTTGGCTTCTTCGTCGGGATCATTGCCGGAATTCTCGCCGGTGCCCTGTTCGCGGTTCTCACCGAACTGCTGCTCGTGCGCCGGCTCTATGGCCAGCACATCGCTCAGCTGCTCATGACCGTGGGTTTGGCTCTCGCCGTACTCGCCCTCATGACAGGTATCTGGGGCTCGGACCCGATCATTTTTGAAAGCCCCAAGTGGCTGAAGGACGTCACGGTCATCGGTGGCGCTCGAATCCCGAATGACCGCCTCGTCGCGATCATCGGTGCAGTGGCCGTCCTTGTCGCCCTCGTGACATTCCTGAAGTACACCCGCTACGGACTCATCATCCGCGCCGGTGTTGAAAACCGCGCGATGGTGCAGGCCCTTGGGATCGATGTGCGCAAGGCGTTCACCCTCGTGTTCGGGATCGGTGGCGCGGCCGCTGGTCTGGGCGGGGTACTCGCTTCGCACTACTTCGGACACATCGCTCCACCAATGGGGCAATCACTGTTGATCTTCGCGTTCATCGTCACGATCATCGGTGGACTTGGATCGCTTGCGGGAGCAGCGATCGCCTCGGTCATCGTGGCTGTGCTCCAGCAGTTCGCGAACTACTACGCCGGTGGCTATGGCGATATCGCCGTTGTGCTCTTGCTCGCCATCGTTCTCCTCGTTCGACCGCAGGGCCTGATGGGAAGGAGCGCAGTCTAAATGACACGCAAAGGCTTAATCACCGGCGGAATCGTCGGCGCGATCATCCTCGTGCTTGCGCTAGTACCGCTACTCAACATCCACATTCCTTACGTGCTTCCCGGGCCAACGTACCGCCCCGGAACCCTGCAGATGCTCGCCGTAGTTCTGCTCATGGCCTCCCTCGCGCTCACCTACCACATGGTGTTTGGGGTTGCCGGGATGTTGTCTTTCGGACACGCTCTCTACTTCGCCGCCGGGCTGTATGGACTCGGCATCTTGCTGCGATTCACCGAGATGGGGCTCCTCAAAGCTATTGCCCTGACCCTTGCTGGATCAATTCTTTTG
>CAYVDF010000126.1:0-5386 GCA_964450475.1 uncultured Pseudactinotalea sp. | reverse complement strand
CCATCGCCCGCGAGCGCGCGGCGGATGAGCTCAGGTACGCGGATTGATTTGGTTGCGACGCGGATCGGGGTGCCGGATGCGCGGCGGCGAAGGTCGGCGCCGTTCGCGTCGAAGGCATCGAGGTCGACAACCGCCAGCGGCGCGGGCAAGTCGATCGTTGCGCCGCTCCAGGGCGAGGCGGGCAGGTTTGTTCGCGATGTCATGCCTTCCAAGATCTCACGAGTTGCCAGATCCGCGCACGCGAAGCGGTGTTTAGCTCCACAATGGAAGCAACGAATGTCTCTCCTGCGCGCTGAAGGAACTCACGATGAGCCAATGGACCAACTGGGCCCGCACCGCCCACTCCTCCCCCGCCACCACCCTCGTGCCCGCGAGCGAGGATTCCATTCTCACGGCAATCGCGCAGGCGGCGGAGGCGGGAGGAACGGTCAAAGCGGTGGGCTCGGGGCATTCCTTCACCGACTGCGCCACGACCACCGGCACGCTCATCCGCCTCGACGGCTTCGATCAGGTTGAGTGGGTCGGCCCCGCGGAGGCTGATGGCTCGCGGCTCGTGCGGGTCGGTGCGGGAATCACGCTCGCGAAGCTGTGCCAAGAGCTTGATGCACGCGGCCTTGCCCTGGCGAACATGGGCGACATCAACAAGCAGACGATCTCCGGGGCAATCAGCACTGGCACCCACGGCACCGGCATTGGGCTGACCGGGTTCGCCGCGATGGTCGAGGAACTGCGCATCGTGCTGGCCGATGGCTCGGTTCGTACCGTGAGCGCGGCCGCTGAGCCGGACCTTTTCGAGGCGGCGCGCCTGAGCGTCGGGGCGCTCGGGGTGATCATCGCGCTGACGATGAGGGTCGTCCCCGCGTTCACGCTCCACGCCCACGAGGCACCCCGCCCGCTCGATGAGGTGCTCGAAAGCCTCGGCGATGCCGACGGCCCGGTGCATAGCAATGACCATTTTGAGTTCTACTGGTTCCCCCACACCGATATCGCGTTGACGAAGGCCAACAACCGGGTTGTCTACAACGATCAGCCGTTGCCTACGTGGCGCCGCCTGCTCGATGACGAGATCATCTCCAACGGGGTCTTCACCGCCACGAATAATTTGGTTCGCCTCGCCTCGGGCCTCACCCGGCCGATCAACGCGATCGCATCGCGGGCGCTCACCGAGCGGGAATACACGGCGGCGAGCTACGACGTCTTCGTCACTCCCCGGCGGGTGCGGTTCCGCGAGATGGAGTACTCCATCCCCGTTGAGGCGGTGCCTGAGGCACTCGCCGAGGTGCGCGCCTGGCTTGACTCTGCCGGCGTGCCGGTGCCGTTTCCCATCGAGGTGCGGTTCGTGGCGGCCGATGATGTGTGGTTATCGACGGCGCACGGTCGAGTGAGCGGTTATATCGCCGTACACCAGTACATCGGGATGGAGTTCGAGAGGTATTTCCGCGCTGTCGCCGACATTATGGCTGGCTACGATGGGCGCCCGCATTGGGGCAAGATGCATTGGTTGCGCGCCGAGGAACTAGCGGAGTTGTACCCGCGGTTTGAGGATTTCCTGCGCGTTCGTGACGCGGTGGATCCGGGGCGCGTGTTCGCAAATCGGTACACTCTCCGCGTGTTCGGCAATTAGATTATTGCGCGGCGATCCCTTTATACTGAACTCTGGTCGCTTGGCGACTGGGGCCTCTAGCTCAACGGTAGAGCAACGGACTTTTAATCCGTGGGTTGCGGGTTCGAATCCCGCGGGGCCTACTTTTTGGTTAGATACTTTCCCATTCCGGCTTTACCTCGTACGCGTAGCGGTAATAGTCGAGGTTTTCTAGCCGGTGTGCTGCCGCCTCATCGAGAAGCACTGTGACGTGCGGGTGGTGTTGGAGGATCGTCACGGGCCAAAGCGCGGAGACGGGGCCTTCGACGAGGTTCCACACGGCCTCGGATTTGGCGGTGCCGGTGGCGTACAGGATGACGTGGCGTGCTTCCATGATCGTGCCGAGGCCCTGGGTGATGCTGTGAACGGGCACCTGATCGAGATCGCCACCAAAGAAGCGGGCGTTATCGGTGCGGGTTTGCGGCGCGAGCGTCGTCAAGCGCGTGCGCGAGGCAAACGAGGAGGCCGGCTCGTTGAAGGCAATGTGCCCATCGGTGCCGACCCCAAGAATCTGGATGTCGACGCCACCGTGAGCTTTAATTTTTTCCTCATACGCGGCGCACGAGGCGGGAACGTCCATGGCGAGGCCATCGGGAGAGTTAACGGCGTCGTCCGAAAAATCGACGTGGGCGGTGAATTCGGTGCGGATGACGTTGGCGTACGCCTCCGGGTGCTCACGTGGGAGGCCGACGTACTCATCGAGAGTGAACGCGGTGGCCTGGGCGAAACTCACTTGACCCGCCTTGTAGCGGCGGATGAGCTCGGCGTACAGCGGGAGAGGGGACGACCCCGTGGCGAGACCGATCACGGCGTCTGGCTTGCGCTGGAGCAAGTCGCAGATGGCGTCGGCCCCGATGTGGGCTAGTTCAGCGGAATCCTCGGGGACGATAATTTCCATGCGCCAATTCTCTCAGGAAATTTCTTCAGAACCTAATGATTCAGGGGAAGGGAGTGGTTCCGCGGCGCGTGTCGAGATCGCCACCGCGATCGTGATCGCGAGGAGGCCGCCAAGTTCGCCCCAGGTGGGAATCTGACGCAGGCCGATCAGGCCGATGAGCGTGGCGGTCGCTGGTAGTAGCGCGTTGAGCAGTGCAAACGTGGATGTGCCGAGGCGGCGGATCGTTACCTGATCGATCATGTACGGCAGTACGGAGGATAGGACTCCCAGACCGAAAGCGATCCCCACGCCCTGCCACGTGAACAGGCCGCCCGCCCATGGCAGCGCGATGGGCATGAACACGAGCGGACCGACGATGGCGCCGACGGCTAGGGATGCTTGGCCGGAGCGTTCGGTGACGATCTTGCCGGCGAGCACCATGTAGCCACTCCACAGCGCGCTGGCGCAAGCGATCGCGATGAGGCCAATCGTGAGCTCGCGTACTCCGACGCCATCCCAATCGAGTCCGATGAGGCTGATGAGAGCGACGCCGATCGCGGCGAGCGCGACGGCGACTTTACCGCGCGGGCCGCGGAGTCCTCGTGCGGCGACGATGATCGGGCCAACGAATTCGAGCGCGACAGCGGCACCGAGGGGCAGGTAGGCGATCGCGATGTAGAACGCAATGTTCATCGCCAGTAGCACGATCCCAAAAAGGCTTGATTCGAGGAACGTCTTGCGGGTCCACGTGTAGCGCCACGGGCGAATTATTAGGAGCAGGAGGAGGCCGGCAGTCATGCCGCGCGCCCACGCGACCGTCAGGGGTGGAGCGAAGGCGAAGAGAGTGACCGCGAGCGCGGCCCCGAGGTAGAGCGAGATGCCCGAGGTGATGAACAGCGCGGGCGCAGGAATCCTGTTCGCGACCTCGTGGGGCCTCATCGCACTCGGGTAATCGCCGCGAGCACTAGTCGGCGTCGAAGGCGAGCGCGACAGAGTTCATGCAGTAACGGTTGCCCGTGGGGGTCTGCGGGGCATCGTCGAAGACGTGGCCAAGATGCGATCCGCAGTTCGCGCACAGCACCTCGGTGCGAACCATCCCGAGTGAGTGATCGGGGCGGAGCTCGACGGCGTCGCCCTCCTGGGGTTCATAGAAACTTGGCCAACCACACCCGGCATCGAACTTCGTGTGCGAGCGGAACAGCTCAGTACCACACGCCCGACACGAATAGGTACCCTCTCGTTCCTCGCCAAGGAGCTCGCCCGTGAAGGGGCGCTCGGTGCCCGCCTGCCGCAGCACGATGAACTCCTCAGGGGTGAGCAGTTTGCGCCATTCGTCGTCTGTCTTCGTTACCGGATACATGGCTCTATTCTCTCGCACATCGCCCGTGCTGCATAGGTGGGGCGGGGGGCGTCTCATCGGGCGACGCGGATGGCGCGAGGATCAGGGACAATGAGAGACATGCATGCGCTTGTGACTAACGACGACGGAATTAACTCCCCCGGGCTCGTGCCCATCGCCCACGCCGCGCTCGAGGCGGGGTATGAGGTGATGGTTGCCGCGCCGAACAAGCAGTACTCCGGTGCCGGCGCTTCACTCGCCGGTGAACCCGAGCACGCGGGCTTCAAGGTGTCCGAGGGGCGCCCGCCAGGATTATCGGAGGAAATACCCGCGATCGCGGTGCATGCGAGCCCCGCGCTCATTGCTTATGGCGGGGTACTCGGGATGTTCAGCTCGCGCCCAGACATTGTGCTGTCGGGGGTCAATCTTGGGCCGAACGCCGGGCCAGCAGTCGTGCATTCCGGCACCGTTGGTGCCGCGCTCACGGCTGCGGCGATGGGGGTGCCCGCACTCGCCGCCTCGATGGGCACGATGAAGCCGCGCCACTGGGATACTGCCCAGGCGATCATCGCGCGCGTGCTACCCACCGTGCCCTCGCTCCCCCTCGATGGCCGGATCCTCAACCTCAACATCCCCGACGCTCCTCTCGCTGATGTTCTCGGGATTCGCGCTGCGACACTTGGGCGTTACGCCGATTCGGTTGACCGCGCTGCCGATCAGGTGAAGATGCTCCTCGCTGGCGACGCCATCGTCAACCTGCTGAGCGAGTTTGAGGAGGGCACCGACGGGCTCCTGTTGTCGCAAGGGTGGGCAGCGCTGTCACTCGTGCAAGGTCCGATGCACGACGTCGATGGCTTTGCCATACCCGAGGTGCGGTTCTAAAAAGGTTAGCTCCACCCGAGCTCGTGCAGCTCGTCGTCCTCAATCCCGAAATGATGGGCAATTTCGTGCACGACGGTGACGGCAACTTCCTCGGCGACCTCGTCGGCGAACTCGCAAAAACGCAGGGTCGGGCCGCGGAATATCGTGATGACGTCGGGCAGCGAGCCGGCCGCCCACCACTCCGTGCGTTCGGTCAGCGGGGTGCCCTCATACAGCCCGAGCAGGTCGCCGGAGCATCCGCAGTCGCACGCCTCGGCTTCGGGGTCGAGCTGGTCGGGGCGCGGTTCCTCCTCGACGAGAAACACGACGTTGCTCAGCCGATCCATGAGCTCTGACGGCACCAGATCGAGGCCCTCGGCAACGAATTCCTCGAATTCCTGCTCACTCACTTCGGCCGCGGGTCTGCGCGGAGTCGGGGTTTCGCTGGGGTTCTCCATCCATCCATAGTGACTCACTTTGCGTTGTCGGTCACACCGCTTGCGGCGCTTTTCCGCAGCTTTACGCCCGCACCAGCGCCGCTTGTGCCCTATCTCACTCTGGAGATTTTGCGATTGCGCCGCTTTCCCCATATGCTTTCATCTGTCTGCACAGCAGGCCCCCATCGTCTAGCGGCCTAGGACGCCGCCCTTTCACGGCGGTAGCACGG
>CAYVDF010000125.1:0-5387 GCA_964450475.1 uncultured Pseudactinotalea sp. | reverse complement strand
GAGGAACATGCCGGGGTCGACCAGCCCGGCGCCGACCGTGTCGGCTTGGAGCAGCGGGAGCACAACGTGGCCGCCGCCGAAGACGAGTGAGCCGGCGCGGTAGAACGTGTCAAACAACCCGACCGTGGGGTCGTGGGTGTAGGCCGCGAGGAGTGGCACACCAGCGAAGAGCAACGCGAAGACGACTAAGCTCACAACCGCGGTTGCCGAACTGAGGCGGACAGGTGCCGGGGCGTCGTCATCACCGGCGCGTGTGGGCGGGCGGCACAGGAGGTAGCCGGCAATGCCAGCAACCACGATCGCGGCGACCATCGTCAGCGTGCCGGGAATGAGGAGTACGAGCGCCATGACGCCGATGGCGATGGTGGCGCGGCGGGCATCGGGGGTGAGGGTCTTGGCCATGCCAAGCACTGCATTGGCGACGACGGCGACGGCACCTGCTTTCAGGCCAAGGAGCCAGCCGGCGCCACTGACGTCGCCGAGCACGCCGATCCCGAGGGCGAAGGCGACGAGGACGATGGCTGAGGGCAGGGTGAACCCGGCCCAGGCACCCGCCATGCCGAGGATTCCCGCACGCTGCAAACCGAGCGACATGCCGACTTGGCTCGAGGCAGGGCCGGGGAGGAACTGGCACAACGCAACGAGGTCTGCGTATGCGCGATCCGACAACCATTTGCGGCGCTCAACGAACTCGTCACGGAAGTAGCCAAGGTGCGCAACCGGACCGCCGAAAGAGGTGAGTCCAAGGCGCAGGAAAATGAAGAAAACGTCGATGGATTCTCGCAGGTCGGTGCGACCGTTGCTTTGTGCTGGTTGCATCGAGGCCCACTATAGGGCACGGGAGTGAGCAAGAATTATTTTTCTGTCGATCCCTTTCCGCACAGGGCACGGTTCGGGCACGCCGGCTCGATGAACCCGCATTGCCGCTGGTCAGACGCCTAGATAAGAGCGCCCCCGGCAGGACTCGAACCTGCAACCGACGGCTTAGAAGGCCGTTGCTCTATCCATTGAGCTACGAGGGCGGGAAAAGCGGTAACGATACCGCTACAGAGTTTAACCCCTTGCGCGGGGCCCGCGTGGCGGCGCGGGTGTGCCATCAGCAAAAATGCGCGCGTTTACGGCGCTGCGATTTGGCTAGGGTGGCGAAAACAGGCACAGTATGAGACGTGAGTATCCACGAGACTGGCGTGCGCCTTCCCATGGTTGAGGTGGTGGAACACCTCCTAGAGGGAATTGAGAGTGCCAGATTCGTGCTGGACACCCCAGACGCCGAAGAAGCGCGCGAACGCCGCGACCGCCTCGCTGCCCAGCTGCGCAATCATCTGCTGCCCCGGCTGCGCCAAGTGTCGGCGCCGCTGCTCGTTGTCGTGGGCGGTTCGACCGGCGCGGGAAAGTCCACACTCGTCAACTCGATCGTCGGTGAAGAGGTCACCACTGCAGGGGTACTGCGCCCGACCACCCGCGAGCCTGTGCTCGTCACCCACCCCAAGGACGCCGAGCTTCTCGAAGAGCACCCGGTGCTTGACCTTGCAACCCTGAGAGAGCATGAGAATGTCGCCCGGGGCGTCGCGATCCTCGACGCGCCCGACCTGGACTCGGTGTACGAAGCGAACCGCGCGTTTGCCGAAACCCTCATCGAACTTGCTGATCTGTGGGTGTTCGTCACCTCCGGCACGCGCTACGGCGATGCCGTGCCATGGGCGCGCCTGACCGAAGCGGACGAGCGGGGCGTGTCGCTCGCCGTGGTGCTCAACCGAGTCAACCCCGATTCGCTCGCCCAGATCCGAGCGGACCTGTTCAAGCGCATGAACGATCACGGTTTCGGCTCGATTCCGTACTTCGTTATTCCCGATGTCGGCCCCCACGAGGGCGTGCTTGAACCCAAGCTCGTCGCCGAGCTATCCTCTTGGCTCGAAGTTCTCGGCAAAGGTGCCCAGTCCCGTTCGGTTATCGCCCGCACGGTGCGCGGCGCGTGGCCAGGGCTTCGCCAGGACGTGCTCGAAACCGTCACCGCCCTAGAAACCCAGCGCCGAACCGAGCTCGCTCTAAGCAACCAGGTGCGGGTCGCACCTGCCGCCGCCGCGACCCAAGTCGCCTCCGACGTCGCCGATGGTGCGATCGGGTTTGGCGGCCCGACGACGGCGTGGCTCGCCGGGGCAAGCTCAGGTGGTCCACTCGCAGCGCTCGCCAACCCCGCCCGTGGGGCGATCGATCGCTGGCGCGCCAAGCGAACCGCCGATAAGCGCACCCTGGCATTGAAGTCGTTGCGGTCCGCATGTAACGACGCCGCTGCCGCACTGTTGACCGATGCTGCGGCCCGCGGTGAACGCGCCATCCGCGATGGCCTCGACGCGACAGAGGCAGGCAAGCAGGTCATGTATGGCGTGCGCCAGACGCACCGCTTGCGAGAGATGCGCATGAACAACCTCCTCAAAGAGTGGAACGAGCAGGTCAAGGACAAGGCCGCACACCTCACCTCGACAAACCCCGACCTGCCAAATGAGGCCGTCACCGACCTCATCGCAGTCGCGGCTGCCGGCCTCGATGGCCCAAAGCGCGCGGTTGCGCGAATCCTTGGGGAAGAAGGCACCGCGGTCGTCGACGATCTGCAGTCCGACCTTGCCGAATGGGCATCTGAAGCCGTATTAGTGGAGGCTGAGGAGTATCAACGCGCGCTCAAAGAGCTGAAGGTCGATCCGCCAACATCGGCCACGTCCTTGCGTCTGCGCGCGGGTGAATTGAAAGGGTTTGAGTGAGTAGCGATATCGGCACCGAACTCGATGAGCGCGTCGAGGCGATTCGTGAGGCGCTGGACCAGGCGGGCGACCGCATCCCCGCCGACGTTCAGTCGAAGGCGCGTGCCGATCTCAATCAGGTTGTTGAACGACTACGCCTAGGCGTCCACCACACGGTTGTCGCGCTCGTTGGTGGCACAGGTTCGGGCAAGTCGAGCACGTTCAACGCCCTAACCCGCCTCGACTTTGCCGATGTCGGGGTCATCCGCCCGACCACCTCCCAGGCGAGCGCGTGCACGTGGCACACCGACGCGGGCCCGCTCCTTGATTTCCTCGGCGTTCACCCAGAGCGCCGGATCTCCCGGGAATCGGCGCTCACCGGTGACGACGAGGAAGCCTTTAGCGGGCTCGTCATGCTCGACCTTCCCGATCACGACTCGATCAACGAAGAGAACGCCGCCCTTGTTGATCGGCTCCTGCCAATGATCGACCTGCTCGTGTGGGTCGTCGACCCGCAAAAGTACGCCGACAACGTCCTGCACGAGAAATATTTGCAAGAGCTCACCGACCGGCACGAGGCGATGATCGTCGTCGTCAATCAAATCGACCTCGTACCCGACTCCGGGCTTGATTCACTTCACGACGACGTGCACCGGCTTCTGACTGAGGACAGCCTCGACGACGTCCCGGTCATCCTTGCCTCGGCGAAAACAGGGCACGGCATGAACGTCATCCGCGACCATCTTGCCAAGCGCGTTGCTGGTGAATCGATCGCCGCACGCACCGCACGAGATGAACTGCGCGCAATCTCGCGGCGTATCCGCGAGGGGCTCGCCGATGCCACACCACCTGTTCCCCAAACCGCGCATGTGACGGCGGAGCTCGCCAATGCCTCGGGAGTTCCCGCCGTGGGGGAGTCCATCCTCGTGGCGGTCTCAGGCGCGGGGGGCGCTGCGCTCACGAAGGTGCAGCCGCCGGCAACCTCGCGTATCGAGGCGATTCGTGAATCATGGATCGAGCAGGTCGGTGGAACGATGCCATCGCTCTGGCGCGAGGATCTAGCAAAGCGGGTTGTCGGGCGTGAGCAGTTCTACGACCACGTCAACACGGCGATCGATAACGTCCCGCTGCCCTCGCCCGTCGATGCACCCGCGAGGATCCTGCGGATCACCGGCTTCGTCATGTTGATCCTTGGCATCATTGCCGCCGGTGTCGGGGCCGTCCTCGATATGCACCAGATCCTGCTCATCGCCGGTGGGGCACTGGCTGCCCTCGGCGCGATCTTCGTGCTGTGGGCTCGTTTCGCGCGCCGCCGCACGGCACGGCGCCGCAGCGTGGACTACCTCAACGCGATCATGCGCGGCCTCGCCGATGTCGTCACGACAGACCTCGAAGAACCGGCCCTGCTCACCCTGGCTGATCACGAGAAGGTCATCGCCGCAACAAAATAATTTCTCCCCAAGGGAAGAATCCACAGGCTCGGCCACATCCCCAGCGACTCGCGCGCTGACGGCCTCCGCATGCGCGCTATTGCAACGATGCACTCAACATTCATCGAACACAAAGGAGCCATGATGAGTGAGATACGAGTGACCGTTCAAGGAAATGCGGGCGAAGAACCGAGGCTGTGGGCAGACACGGGTCGCCCGTTTGCTCGCGTCGACGTCGCCTCAACACCAAGGATCCGGGTCGATGAGGATTGGATTGACGGCGACACCCAGTGGATCCGCGTCAAAGCGTGGGGGAGGCTCGCAGAAAATCTCGCTGCATCCGTTCGCAAAGGTGATGCGCTCATCGTCACCGGCACGCTGCGATACGACGAGTACACCAACGCCGATGGCATCACGCACAAACGGCCCGTCGTGCACGCGAACGGGATCGGCTTTGACCTCGTGCGCACCCGCGCCCAAGCCGTGAAACTCCGCTCGCCAGAGGTGTCGCAGGAGGAGCCACAATCCGCGTGGCCCGACGTCGCCGCAGTCGGTGCCGCGGAGTCCGTCTCGGTGGGTGACGACGAGGCTGCCTCAGCGCCGTTTTAACTCCGTAGTGCAGTGGGTGGGTGTCGCGGGGTGATGTTGACCGCCTTCCCACCTACGAGCGCGACAGTTTGCCCGAAAAACCATAAGCTAGTTGGTTGGCAAGTTAAATCTTCGGCAAACAAAGGAGTCTCGTGTCTGAGTTCATCTACACGATGGTCAAGGCGCGCAAGGCACACGGTGACAAGGTCATCCTCGACGACGTCTCGATGTCGTTCTACCCTGGCGCAAAAATCGGCATGGTTGGCCCCAACGGTGCCGGTAAGTCCACGATCCTGCGGATCATGGCCGGCCTCGACCAGCCCTCAAACGGTGAGGCGAAACTCAGCCCCGGATACACGGTTGGGATCCTCCAGCAAGAACCACCTCTGAACGAAGAAAAAACCGTCCTGGAGAACATCGAGGAAGGCGTTGGCGAGATCAAGGCCAAGCTCGACCGGTTCAACAAGATCGGTGAGCTCATGGGTGAGCCGGACGCTGATTTCGATGCGCTCATGGAAGAAATGGGTGTGCTGCAGTCGGAGATTGATGCCGCCGACGCGTGGGACATCGACTCCCAGCTCGCCCAAGCCATGGAGGCACTGCAGTGTCCGCCGGCGGACTCGCCCGTCACGCA
>CAYVDF010000124.1:0-5432 GCA_964450475.1 uncultured Pseudactinotalea sp. | reverse complement strand
CGCTCAGGGCCGCGAGCGATGTGCTCCTCGTGCCACCATCGCACCAGGACACGGTCGGACCAGCGGGGCTCAGCACGCTCATCACCGAGCTGCGCATGGTCAACCCCGATATCCGTGTTCACGTGCGCGTTGGTGCCGACCTCAGCACCGATATGGCGGCGGTTGAAGCGATCAACGCAGGCGCCGACGTCATCAACCTCGTTGACGCCGAATACGAGTGGGTCTTCGGGCTGTTGTCCCTGAGGCAAAGCCCCGTCGTTGAAAACGCTCGGATAGCCGTGTCCGGGGGGCTGGTGAAAGCTCGCGATGTGTTTATCGCGGCCGCCCTTGGTGCGCGAGAATTTAATCTTGACGGCGCTGCCGAGATCGACGCTGTCGTTGAGGAGCTTCGCGAACTCCTCGCCGGAGCCGGCGTCACCTCGCTCGCAGAGCTCACGGGGCGCGTCGACCTGCTCGAGTGGCAGGCCGCGATCGAGGAATGGCGCAGCGCAGGGGTTGACCTCGCGGGTGTTGGCCCGCGTCCTGAACAGCTGCCTGTCGCCCCGCCGCCGCCCGCGGCAGATGAACCACTCGATGAAACCCTCGTCGTGCTCGCCAAAGGCGCACTGCAAGATGAGGCGCCCGCTCGGATCAACGCATTCGTGACGAACACGAACGCCTCGGTCGGTGCGAAACTCGCAGGTGAGGTTGTACGACGTCATGGAACAACAGGACTCGGCGACGATTCGATCCGCATCACGCTCACGGGAAGCAGCGGGGTCTCCCTCGGCGCGTTCGCCGCACCGGGAATGTCGATCATCGTCCAAGGCGAGGCAGGCGACTTCGTCGGCAAAGGGCTCTCGGGTGGGAAGGTTGCGGTGCGGCCGGAAGCCTCCGCTGGGTTCGCTTCGCAAGAAAACGTTATCGCCGGATCCGCTGTTGGGTACGGGGCGCATTCGGGTGGGATCTATCTCGCGGGCGAGGTCGGTGAGCGGCTTGGTGCCCACAATTGGGGCGCAACGATCGTCGCCGAGGGCGCCGGAGATGGCGCTGGATACCGGATGCACGGCGGAATCATCGTGATTCTTGGCACAGTGGGGCACAACCTCGGAGCCGGAATGGAAGGGGGCACCATCTATGCCCTCGACCTCGAAAGCGACCGTTTACATGGCGGATCAGCGCCTCGACATCTCACGACAGCGCCCGTGATTGAAGAAGACGAGCGCATCCTCACAGCAGTCATCGCCGAGCACGTGGAGATGACCAACTCCCGCATCGGTACGATGATTCTGTCTGAACCCGACCAACTTGCAAGTAGGTTCACCAAGATTCTTACTTCCGGCGATTAGCTCCGGAACACAACGACGTGGTCTTCTGCGTCCGTATCGCCCGATCCGGAGAGGAAGACACCTGAAGAAAACCAACAGAAAAGGCATAAGCTAGACCAATGCGCAGAGCCAAGATCGTAGCGACTATCGGACCAGCGACTGAGTCGCTGGAGATGATTCGAGAGCTAATTAACGCCGGGATGAACGTCGCCCGGATTAACCGCAGCCATGGCGATGAAGCCACCCACACGAAAGTTTTTAACCGGGTACGCCAAGCAGCAGAGGAATCAGGCAGGGCCGTCGCAATCCTCGTCGACCTGCAAGGTCCGAAGATCCGCCTCGGCCGCTTCATTGAAGATCAGCACGAGCTCGCCGTTGGCGACCAGCTGATCATCACCACCGACGACATCGAGGGAACGAAGGAACGCGTCTCGACGACGTTCAAGGGCCTTCCCCAAGACGTGAACGTTGGTGATTTTATTCTTATTGACGACGGGCGAGTCTCGGTACAGGTCACGGACGTGACGGATACTGACGTGACGACGAAGGTCGTTATCCCGGGGCCGGTCTCAAACAACAAGGGTCTCAACCTGCCCGGCGTTGCCGTCAACGTGCCCGCCCTGAGCGAGAAGGATGCCGAGGATCTGCGGTGGGCGCTGCGCATGGGCGCGGACTACATCGCGCTGTCGTTCGTGCGCTCGGCCAAGGATTATGACGACGTCGAGAAGATCATGGACGAAGAACGTGTTCGCGTCCCAGTGATCGCGAAGGTCGAAAAGCCTCAGGCCGTAGACAACCTGCGTGAGATCGTTGAATCATTCGACGGGATCATGGTCGCCCGCGGTGACCTCGGGGTGGAATTGCCGCTCGAAGAGGTTCCGCTTGTTCAAAAGCGCGCAATCGAGATGTGCCAACAGAACGCTAAGCCGGTCATTGTCGCGACCCAGGTTCTGGATTCGATGATCTCTAGCCCGCGCCCGACCCGTGCGGAAACCTCTGACTGCGCCAACGCCGTTCTTGACGGCGCGGACGCGGTCATGCTCTCGGGTGAAACCTCGATCGGTGCCTACCCTGTGGAATCGGTGGAAACGATGGCCCGGATCATCGAAACGACCGAAGAGGGCGGGATGGACCGGATCGCGCGCACCGCGACCGACCCTCACACCCAAGGCGGCGTGATCACGAAGGTGGCAACCGAGGTCGGACAGGTGCTCGGCGCTCGCTACCTCGCGACCTTCACGACCTCCGGTGACACGGCCCGCCGCATGGCGCGCCTGCGCTGCAACACCCCGCTGCTCGTGTTCACCCCGGTGGAGAAGGTCCGCAACCAGCTCGCTTTAACCTGGGGTGCGCGCACCCTCATGGTTGATGAGGTGTACAACACCGAGGCAATGGTCAACCTCCTCGATAAGCGACTCCTCGAAGAAGGACTCGCCGACAAGGGCGATCTCGTCGTGCTTGTCTCCGGTGCACCTCTTGGCGTACCGGGAACGACGAACGCACTACAAGTCCGCGAAGTCGGCGGCCCGACGGGCCCGTCGACCCCTGGATCATTCCGGAGCGTTGACCTCTAAGAAGGCGTAAACCTCCCGCTCATCTACCCCAGGGAACGTGCCTTGGGGCAGGGGAGCGAGCACTTGCGTATGCATGACGGCGCTCGGCCACGCCTTGCCTTGCCACTTGCTTGCAAGGGCACGGTCGGGCCGGCGGCAGCATGTTTCGTCTGGGCACGTCGATGCGGCCCGGCGGGATGTTTCACGGCCGCGGAACCACTTCGCCTCATCGAACGGCACACCAATCGTGATCGAGAAATCACCTTGGGCGGCCGTCCCTGTTTGGGTCGAGCACCAGAACGTGCCGGCAGAGGTGTCGGTGTACTGCTGAAACTCCGTCGTGCGTGCGCGGCGCTCGAACGCGGCTCGGGCGGCCCATCGGCGGCACACGTACTGGCCCTCAATCGCACCGAGGGCATCGGTGGGTAGCGGCACGCCATCATTTTCGTAGCCCTTGTACAACGTGCCGTCATCGGCAACGCGCAGGAAGTGCAGTGGAATGCCTAGCTCGCGCGTCGCAAGATTTGTGAACCGCAAGGCAGCCGCTTCGTGTGTGACACCGAAAGTGTCGCGGAAGTCTTCGATTGCGATATCGCGAGATTTCTTTCGCTCGTTGAGATAGGCGAGAGCCGCGGAGCGCGGAATGAGGCACGTCGCTGCGAAGTACGTGATCTCTAGACGCTGGCGCAGGAAGTCAGCGTAGGAGGTTGGCTCCGTGTGCCCGAGCACTCGGTGGCCGATCGCCGCAAGCGCGAGGGATCGTAGCCCGTGCCCGCCGGGGATCGACGCGGGTGGCAGGTAGATGCGGCCGTTCGCGAGATCTGTGACCGTCCGGGTGGAGTGTGGCAGATCGGGAGTGTGGACGATTTCAAAGCCGACGTGTCGCACCATTTGCTCCACCGTCGAATGCGTCAGGGCGCCAGAGGTGTACCCGGCGGCGCGGGCGGCCTCCTCGCCGAGTTTTTCGATCTCGGGAAGATAGTTATCCCGTTCTCGCATGAGCATCCGCAGGGCGGTGTTTGCGCGGCGCGCTTCCTGCGGGGTTGTTGCGCTCTCGCGTGCCTGGCGAGTGATTTCCCTGTGGAGCGCAACGAGGGATTCCAGGACCTCGATGGGTGTTGAGCGGTTCGGTCGTACTGGAGGGGCACCGAGTGCGAGGTAGTGCGGGGAGCGCTGCGCGCGCTGGAGCTCGATCTCCAGAACGGCGCGGCGTTCTGGTGGGGGCTCGGACACGAGGAGGGAGGCGACGTCGAGGTTGAGCGCCGCGGCGAGATCCTTAAGGAGCGCAAGGCGGGGTTCGCGGTGGCCGTTTTCGATGAGAGAAAGATGGCTCGATGTTGTTCCGGTGCGCTCGGCAAGTTCTTTCAGAGTCAGACCGGCATGGTTGCGAAAGTGGCGGAGTCTGCGGCCAAGGGTCAGCGAATCGGATTCCTCCACGCCGTCATCAGCGGGCTCTGGAATCGGCAGAACAGGCTTCATAGCTTTACTTTAGGATAATTTCGCTGGAAATTTTTCGCTTTTCCCGCACATGAGGCGCGTGAAGCAGAGGAGACTAGCAATACTCCTCAGAATCGTTACAGCGAAAGCGAGCACTCGGTGGCACAATCCCCAGCCCACAGCGGCAACGTCACAACAGATCCACAACTTCGCGCCTGGGTTGACCAGATTGCTGAGCTCACGAAGCCCGACGGCATCTATTGGTGCGATGGATCGGAAGAAGAGAACGCGGCGATCATCGAGACGATGATCGAGCGGGGAACCGTTATTCCGTTGAACCCCGATCTGCGCCCGAATTCCTATCTTGCTCGTTCGGCCCCTTCGGATGTCGCTCGCGTGGAATCGGCGACGTTCATCTGCTCCGAGAAGGAAGATGATGCGGGGCCGACGAACAACTGGCGCGCACCCGCAGAGATGCGCGAAACCCTCAACGGCGTCTTTGACGGCGCTATGCGTGGGCGCACGATGTACGTCGTGCCCTTCTCCATGGGGCCTGAGGGTGGGAAGATGTCCCGCCTGGGCGTGGAGATCACCGATTCGCCGTACGTCGTGGCGAGCATGCGCATCATGACCCGCATGGGCGCCCGGGCGCAGCAGGAGATCGAAGGTGGGGCTGAATGGGTACCCGCCGTTCACTCCGTCGGCGCACCGCTGCGCACCGCCGATGGCGAGATCCTCGAAGACACGGCATGGCCATGCAACGACGAAAAATACATCGTTCACTTTCCTGAGACCCGTGAAATCTGGTCCTACGGCTCCGGCTACGGCGGTAATGCGCTCCTTGGAAAGAAGTCCTTCTCCCTGCGCATCGCCTCGGTGATGGCCCGTGACGAGGGCTGGCTCGCCGAGCATATGCTGCTCATCGAAGCGACGAACCCCAACGGCCGCACCTTCCACGTCGCCGCCGCGTTCCCTTCGGCATGCGGGAAAACAAACTTCGCGATGCTGCAGCCCACGATTCCGGGCTGGAAGGTTGGCACGCTCGGCGATGACATCGCATGGATGGTTCCTGAAAATGGCCGCCTGCGTGCGATGAACCCCGAAGCGGGCTTCTTTGGCGTTGCCCCAGGCACCG
>CAYVDF010000123.1:1225-5446 GCA_964450475.1 uncultured Pseudactinotalea sp. | reverse complement strand
GATCTTTCGCGAAGGCACCCCAGGAGACCGCCTGTACGTTATCGGCGCGGGCAAGGTGAAGCTTGGCCACACCGCTCCGGACGGGCGTGAGCACCTGCTCGCGATCCTTGGCCCCGGTGAGATCCTCGGTGAGGTCTCCCTCTACGATCCGGGCCCACGCACGGCCACCGCAACCGCGCTTGCCAAGACGGTTGTGGTCGAGCTGCAGCACACCGATCTCCTTCGGGTTCTTGATGCCCGCCCCGAGATCTCTCAGCACCTGCTGCGCTCCCTCGCGATTCGCCTGCGCCGCACGAACGACAAGGTCTCTGATCTGATCTTCTCCGACGTGCCCGGTCGCGTTGCTCGCGCACTCCTCGAACTTGGTGCGCGCTTCGGTCAGCACACCGAGCGCGGCCTGCGCGTGACCCACGATCTGACGCAAGAAGAACTTGCCCAGCTCGTTGGCGCAACGAGGGAGACCGTGAACAAGGCTCTTGCCGAGTTCTCCTCCCGTGGATGGCTCCAGCTCGATGGCCGCTCGGTCGTCCTGCTCGACATCCCCAAACTGCGCCGCCGCGCGCGCTAGATCAGCACACGAAAAAGGTCACCACTCCCGACATCTGGGGTGGTGACCTTTTTGCGTTGAGGCGACTATTCGCCGTCTACCAGCTCGAAAATAAACTCGATTTCGACGGCGACGTTCATCGGCAGCGTGTTCGTCCCGACCGCGGAGCGAGCGTGGGGTGAACCGAAAACCTCAGCGAGGAGATCCGAGGCGCCGTTGACGACTTGTGGCTGCGCGTGAAAGTCATCCGTCGATGAAACGAAACCGACAACCTTGACGGCTCGTGCGAGGCGATCGACTCCCCCAGCGGCGTTCGCAGCTGCGGCGATCCCGTTGAGGGCGCATCCGCGGGCTGCGGCCATGCCCTCCTCGATCGAGACGTCCTCACCGAGACGGCCAGTCACGAGCTCGCCATCGACGATCGGGAGCTGGCCGGAGGTGTACACGTATTTCCCAGTGCGAACCGCAGGCACATAGTTCGCGACAGGCGCGGGGACTTCGGGTAGTTCGATTCCTAGTTCTTCTAGGCGTGCGCTAATGCTCATTCGGTAGGCCGTTTCATGTAGGCCACCAAGCCGGCACCGTCGGGTCCGGGGATGACTGTGACAAGCTCCCAGCCTTCGGATCCCCACATGTCCAGAACCGCCTTGGTGTTGTGGATGTTTAGCGGAAGGGTTACGTATTCCCAAGTAGTCATGTGGGCAGTCTACGCCCCCTGAAGCCGGCTACGCCTTCGTTCGCCGCGCTCCCGATCCGACCGGCCAACGCTGATAGATCAGCTCGTTGATTTCATCGCGGTTCATCTCCGCGAGGGTGTCGCGCCACGACTCAACTGAGGGCGATCTGCGCAGGAGCGCCCGCCTCTCACGTTCAGTCAGGCCACCCCACACACCGAACTGGATTCGGTTATCTAGAGCATCGATAAGGCATTCGAGGCGCACCGGGCAGGCAAAGCACACTTCACGAGCCTGACGCTGAGCCGCGCCGCGGACGAAGAGGTCATCTGGATCCTGTTCGGCGCACGCAGCGCGAGCTGTCCAGCTCTGATCCACTAATGGATTCAACCTTCTTCTCCCTCCCCCGAGAGATTGTAGGAATCGGTTCCGCACCGTTGCGAAACTGTCGTCTAGATGAAAGGTACGGTATTTCTCTGCGTAGAACAAATCCAAAGTCATATGTCCATCTAGCGAACGGAAAGTGTCCGCCAAGACGCGTATGCCTTGTGCGCCTATCCCGCGATACCCTACCAAAATCCCGCGTCGACAAGATCACTCGTTCTTCACAACATTGCTCTCGATTCTTCTTCTTGCCGTCGTACACTAGTAGCCATGTCTGCACGCAAAACCGCTCGCGCTATGCAACCCGGCCAGGTTATCGCCGCATTCTTAGCCTTCTTACTTTTTGCAGGCGTTGGCGGTGTGCTCGCTGCAGGATTGGTCATGCCCGTCGTCGCCGTCACTGGCTCGGTGGTGCAAGCATCCTCAGAGCTGTTCGATGACCTCCCGACCGAGCTCGGCTCAGAGGAGATGTCGGAGCAGTCGGTCCTCCTTGACCGCAACGGCAAGGTTCTCGCGCGCTTTTACATGTGGAACCGCATCGTCGTTCCGCTCGACAACATCGATCCGGTCATGGCCAAGGCTGTTCTCGCGACCGAGGACCACCGCTTCTACGAACACGGCGGGGTCGATGTCGAAGGTCTCATGCGTGCCCTGTTCTCAAACATTTCCGGCGGGTCATTGCAAGGTGGGTCGACCCTGACCCAGCAGTACGTGAAGAACGTGCTCGTGGAGAACTCCCGCATCAACGATGACCAAGAGGCCTACCAAGAGGCCGTCGCTCGTTCCACGGGCCGAAAGCTGCGTGAAGCAAAGCTCGCGATCAGCCTAGAGAAGTCCCGCGACAAGGACGCGATCCTAGAGGGCTACCTCAACATCGCCCAGTTCGGTTCCTCAGTGTGGGGCGTCGAAGCCGCCTCGCGCCACTACTTCTCCCACTCCGCGAAAGAAATGACCCTCGCCGAAGCAGCGCTGCTCGCCGGGATCACGAACTCACCAAATAAGTACGATCCGGTGATCAATCCGGAAAACTCGATTAACCGCCGCAACTACGTGCTCTCCCGCATGCTCGCGACGGGCTACATCACCCAGGCCGAACACGACGAGGCCGTTGCTGTTCCTCTTGAAGACATGCTCAAGGTTCGCAACACCACCTCGGGGTGCGCCGCGGCGAAGGACTCGGCGTACTTCTGCGACTACGTCAAGCGGATCATCCAGTACAACCCCATCTACGGCGAAACCCAGGCCGAGCGCACGGCTCTGCTCATGCAGGGTGGGCTGACGATCAAGACGACGATCGACCCCGAGAAACAAAAGCTCGCCAAAGAAGCGCTCCTCGAATACGTTCCCGAAAACGACCCGTCGGGAGTCTCGAACGCGATCTCGACGGTCGAGCCCGGAACTGGGCAGATCCTCGCAATGGTGCAGAACACAACGTTCGGCAAGAAATCCGAGGAGAAGCCTCGTGCAACCGAGGTCAACTTCAACACGGAAAAAGACTACGGCGGCTCGATTGGTTTCCCCACGGGCTCGACCTTCAAGGCCTTCGTGCTCGCGGCTTGGCTGGCCGAGGGCAAGTCGCTGCACGACATGGTTGTCGCACCACCGAGGACCACGTTTGATCGCGCGAGTTGGATCTACAACGGGTGCACCGACTACCGGGCTGAATACCAGTCTACGAACATTGAGCAATCTGCCTCACGCTTGACCGTGCTCGATGCCACCCGCCGCTCCTCAAACACCGGCTATGTCTACATGGGAAACCAGCTCAATATGTGCGATATCGGGCACATGGCTGAGTCAATGGGAGTCGTTCGAGCTGACGGACCCGATAAAGAAGGAAACCTCCTCGAGTACAACCCAGCGATGATCGTCGGTACGAATAACATCGCGCCGCTTGCAATGGCGGGTGCGTTTGCGACGTTCGCCGCCAACGGCACCTACTGTGAGCCGATCGCCATCCTTTCGGTGACGGATACCGACGGCAACGAACTTCCCGTGCCTGATGCCAACTGTCGCGAAGTCATCACCAAGGACGTCGCAGCGGGAGTCAACCACGCTCTAGCAACTGTAACGAGCCCAACGGGTACGGCCAACCTCGCCGGAATTCGCAACCGCCCCACTGCCGGTAAGACAGGTACGACGGACGGCAACCACGACGCGTGGTTCGTCGGCTACGTGCCCCAGCTCTCCACCGCTGTGTGGGTTGGCCACTCCGAGGGCCAGAAGAAGATGCGCAACAAGGTTATCGGCGGGCGCTGGTACGGCATGGCCTACGGTGGTGCGATCGCAGCCCCAATCTGGAAGGCCTACATGCAGCCTGCCACTGCGGAACTCCCCGTCCTCGCGTTCCCCAAGGCCTCCGACAAGATGGTCTACGGTGAGCGCAAGCCGGTACCGAACGTTATGGGCATGAGCCCGGAAGACGCGACGAAGATTCTCGAGTACGAAGGCTTCCGAGTCCAGCTCGGCGAGAAGGGCTACTCCGACCGATACCCCGAAGGTGTCATCGGTTGGCAGTCCATCACAGGCCGTGCACTCCCAGGCACCACGATCCAGATTCGGCCAAGCGCTGGCCCTGAGCCAGAGCCCGAACCTGAAGAAGAAGAGGATAACGGC
>CAYVDF010000123.1:0-1125 GCA_964450475.1 uncultured Pseudactinotalea sp. | reverse complement strand
AACAATAACTCCGGCCAGAGAGGCAAGCCGGGCAAGGGCAAAAAAGACGACTGATGGCAGCACCCCTAACTAAGGCAGCGGCCACCGTCGTCGCTGCCGGTGCCGCCACGCTCGGCTGGGCACTGATCGAGGCGCAGTCGTATGCATTGCGCCGCTACACAGTGCCCATCCTGCCCGCCGGCTCTAAGCCGGTGAAGATCCTGCACCTCTCCGACCTTCACCTCATGCCAGGCGATCGCCGCCGCATCGAATGGGTCAAGGCTCTCGCCGAACACTCTCCCGATCTCGTCATCACGACCGGCGATAACATCGCCCACACCGACGCCCTGCCGGCCCTGCTCGAGGCCTACTCCGACTTACTCGATGTACCCGGCGCGTTCGTCACCGGCTCGAACGACTACTACCTACCCGTGCTAAAGAACCCGTTGCGCTACTTCCGCACCCGCGAGACGGCCACTCCAACGCGCCACTCTCCCCAGCTTCCCGTCCGGGACCTCATCTCAAGCCTTGCCTCAGGTGCGTGGACTCACCTCGATAACGCCCGCGCGCGCATCACCGTCGGTGGGCTCGCATTCGACCTCGTCGGCACTGGCGATGCCCACATCGATGCTGACCGTTACCCACTACGCGACATAAACCAGGCACCCGCCGACATCACCCTCGGCGTCACGCACGCACCTTACGAACGGGTACTTTCCCGAATGCGGATGGACGGCGTGCACCTCGCTTTCGCGGGTCACACTCACGGTGGTCAGGTGTGCCTTCCGTTTTATGGGGCGCTGGTGACCAACTGCGATATTGATCGCCGTATGGCCAAAGGATTACACCAATGGCCGGGCGCTGAGTCCACCGGTGGCAACGGCTCTGATATGTGGCTGCACGTGAGCGCAGGCCTTGGAACCTCACCGTTTACGCCGATCCGCTTTGCGTGCCGCCCCGAGGCGTCACTCCTCACGCTCGCGCCTGCGGCGAATTAGTGAGCAGTATCGCTGGCTGCTGATTTCACTAAAGATCAGAACGTGCGATAAAGTGGCGTGTGGCCACGGGGTGTGGCGCAGCTTGGTAGCGCGCTTCGTTCGGGACGAAGAGGTCGTGGGTTCAAATCCCGCCACCCCGACCATGTGA
>CAYVDF010000122.1:0-5540 GCA_964450475.1 uncultured Pseudactinotalea sp. | reverse complement strand
CTGCTGCATGCGCCGGCTACTGCTACGGCATCGGCCAAGCCGATGCGTTCGTGCGATCCGGGCTTGCCAAGCACGTGCTCGTCGTTGGTGTAGAGAAGATGAGCGACTTCATCGATCCCACCGACCGCTCGATCTCCTTCCTCCTCGGAGACGGCGCCGGTGCCGCCGTTGTCTCCGCCTCAGACACGATCGGCATCTCGCCCACGGTGTGGGGTTCCGATGGTGCGCAGTCCACAACCATCTACCAGACTCGCTCGTGGCTCGACTACCGCCAGGAGGAGCTCGGGGAGAGTAGCGATACGCCGTCAGAAAATGACACCGGCATGATCTCGCCCACGCTGCGCCAAGAGGGCCCATCGGTGTTCAAGTGGGTGATCACGACAATCCCCGACATCGCACGCCGCGCCGTCGAGGCCGCTGGGCTCACGATGGATGACATCGACGTGTTCATCCCTCACCAAGCAAACATGCGCATCACAGAGCAGCTCGTGAAGCTGCTGAAGCTCCCAGAGTCTGTTGTGATTGCGCGCGATATTGCGGACACCGGGAACACATCTGCGGCATCGATTCCTCTTGCGACAGAGCGCTTGCAGCGCGATGGCGAAGTAAAGAGCGGAGATGTCGCGTTGCAGATCGGCTTTGGGGCCGGTCTGGTCTACGCTGCACAGGTAGTGATCCTGCCGTAGGGCGGGGCGCACCTCACAAATGCCCCCTAATAGGTTAGAAAAGGAAAAGAATATGGCACTGAACGAACAGGAAATCCTCGCAGGCCTCGCCGAGATCGTCAACGAAGAGACGGGTCTTCCCACCGACGCGGTTGAGCTCGACAAGTCCTTCACCGACGACCTCGACATTGACTCGCTGTCGATGATGACGATCGTGACCCTCGCCGAAGAGAAGTTCGAGGTGCGCATCCCGGATGAGGACGTGCAGGACCTCGTAACGGTTGGCGACGCCGTCGCGTACATCACCAAGGCCCAGGCCTAACCACTAGTTTTGCTCTAGTTGTGGGGCGACAGCGCCCCACAACTGGCTCACTGCACCCAAAGGAGAATCAGATATGAGTAACGAAGTATCGATTGTTGTCACCGGTCTTGGGGCAACTTCACCTCTGGGTGGAGACGTCGCAACGACCTGGGCCGCTGCCCTCGCAGGTAAGTCCGGGATCGCGACGATGGAACACGACTGGGTCGAACAATACGAGCTGCCCGTCACCTTCGCCGGCGAACTCGCCGTCAAGGCCGAGGACGTGCTCACTCGACCCGAAACGCGCCGGATGGATCCATCCGCGCAGTACGCCGTCATCGCCGCGCGTGAAGCGTGGGCTGATGCCGGTACTCCCGAGGTTGACGGCGAGCGGATCGGTTCCGTTATTGCCTCCGGTATCGGTGGGGTGTGGACGCTGCTGACCTCGTGGGACACGCTCAAGGAGTCGGGGCCTCGCCGCGTTCTTCCGCTGACCGTGCCGATGCTGATGCCGAACTCCCCTGCCGCGTATGTCTCGCTCGAGGTGGGCGCCAAGGCTGGTGCGCACACGCCTGTGTCGGCGTGCGCGTCCGGTGCTGAAGCCATCGGGTACGCGATGGACATGATCCGTTCGGGGCGGGCAGATATTGTGCTTGCCGGCGGAACGGAGGCAGCGGTTCACCCGCTTCCCATCGCCGCATTTGCCAAGATGCAAGCACTCTCGACGCGCAACGATGATCCCACGGCGGCCTCGCGTCCGTACGACGTCGACCGTGACGGGTTCGTGCTCGGAGAAGGCGCAGGTGTCGTCGTCCTTGAACGGGAGGACCACGCCAAGGCCCGCGGTGCCAAGATCTACGCGCGTCTGACGGGCGTGGGAATGAGCGCGGATGCCTACGGAATTGCACCTCCCGACCCAACGGGTGCCGGCCAGGAAAGCGCGATGCGTTTCGCCCTTAAACAGGCCGGTATTACCGGCTCGGACGTCGTGCACGTCAACGCCCACGCAACCTCGACCCCTGCTGGAGACGGCGTGGAAGCCGCTGCGATTCACCGCCTCCTTGGCGAGCAAGCGGTCGTCTCGGGCACCAAGTCGATGACCGGTCACCTTCTTGGAGGCGCCGGTGCACTCGAAGCAATCTTCACGATTCTCGCGGTACACGACCGCCTCGCCCCGCCGACGATCAACGTCGATAACCCTGAAGAGGGCCTACCGATCGACCTCGTGCGAAACGAACCGCGTGAACTGCCCTCAGGCGATATTGCCGCGATCAACAACGCATTTGGTTTCGGTGGCCACAACGTGGCTCTGGTGGTGCAGGACTACTAGAAGTCCGCGAGATCCCATTCGTACAGAGCGTCAATGTAGCCATCGAAGATGTCGGGAGAGTAACGAATCTTCGTCGTCTGCGGATCCACTGGCGCGATGAGCGAGCCCTTGTAGGAGTTGCCCGGCTGCCACTCTGTTTCGAAGTAGTCAGCCTCTTCGACACACACAATCGACTCGTATTCAGCCGCAGTTCCCGTCATCGACCCGGCATCGTCGTAGAACTGGAATGACTCGACCTGGAACTCATGCGTTCCGAGGATCGTATCGAAAACCGTCACCTCGACATCGAACCTGATGTACTCCCCCTCGTCTGGGGTTTCAGTGCAGTAGTAGAAGCCCGGCTCAGCCAGCCAGTCGCGTTCAACCCCAGTGATCGAGATCAGGCCAACGATCATTGGCGTACCTGAGCCGGAGTGGATATCGAGGGCGGCAACCGGCTCATTTGGTGCAACCTGTACCAAGGCAGCATCGGGGCCAATCACGTCCTCGCCGATTTCACCAGCGGATGGTTCGTCTACTGGTCGACCTTCATCGGTGACGGCGCCCGGTTCATCGACGTCGCCGTTCTCCTCTGGATCCTCACGTGGCTGGGTCTCGACCGGCTGAGTGATCGTCGGTTCAGGGTCGGCGATACCTGCGGGGTCGCCAATGCTGCCGATCAGCTTCACAAGACCCCAACCAAGGGCGAGGAGGAGAATGAGTGGAACAGCAATGACGCCGACGGTCAGACCGGTTCTTTTCTTCGGCGGAGGTGGCCCAGGGCGCGGCTGGTGTGCTTGATGCTGCGGTTGCGGCTCGCCGCGTTGTGGAATGGGTTGCTGTCCCCATCTAGTTTCTGACTGCTCGGCAGCAGGCAGTGTGTTGGGCGCTTCAGGAGCGGCATCTGCGGTGGTGGCAGGTATCCAGAATTCCCAGCCCTCCGGGGCGGGCGGCCAAGTCGGATCGGCGCGCCACCCTTCGGGCGGAGTCCACCCTTCTGGGGGGTTCAGGCCAACCGGGAGCGGGATTAAAACGGTATCCCATCTGACGGGGTTCTTTCGCGTTTCACACTGCCCCCTCCTGCGGTTGGAGTCGCATGTGGATGCCCAACACGATAGCGGATCAGCGCATCGCCGTCAGGTCAATGGAATGCGAAGCGAAAGAGCCTCAGCCCACGTGGTGGAGCCAGCGCACAGGGACACCCGCACCGGCATATCGGAACGGTTCCAGCTCGTCGTCCCACGCAGTTCCCAGCGCCAAATCGAGCTCACGGCGTAGTCGTGCAGGGTCGTCGATGTGCATCATGGCCGATCGCACACGGTCCTCTGGTACGACGACGTTGCCGTGCACATCGGTCTGCGCATGGAAGATTCCAAGGTCAGGAGTGTGGCTCCAACGCCCGCCGTCATTCCCACGGCTTGCTTCCTCAGTCACCTCATAACGCAGGTGGTTCCACCCGCGCAGAGCCGAAGCAATGCGGGCACCCGTTCCAACGGGGCCGACCCAGGAGATTTCGGTACGGTTGAGGTTGGGCGACGCTGGTTGCGGGGACCACTCGCCAAAGATGCGTTGGCCGGGCAGCACGTTGCCTATTGCCCACTCGACGTGGGGGCACAACGCGCGCGGCGCTGAGTGTATATAAATCACTCCACGAGTGATCACTTCAGACATCATCTACTCCTTCTTGCTGATCCAAGATGCGTCTTCCCCTACGAATCTTGCTCACCGTCGAAGTAGTGATGCCTCAAATGTACAGAATCGCGCGTCGTTTTGCACGCTTAGTCGAGGTTGTACTCACCTGGACTCTGTCCGCTTGCCCGCATCGCGCGCACGTGCCACCACCACCCGAGCGCTGAAAGGATTGAGAGTCCGAGCCCGAGCGCCGCGAGAGAGACAAGGCTCGCGGCTGCCAGCGGGATGACTGCGCCTGCAACAAGCGCGTTGAAGATCAACGAGGCGAACGTCCCTATCGATGCCGCCGAACCACGCTGATGTGGGAATAGCTCGAGAATCTCGAGGTTTAAGATCGGGAACACGGTACCGATGGCAACTGAGAGGAGCGTCGGTCCAATCACCGCCCACGGCAGCGTCGGCGAGATAGAAACGAGCACGAGGTTGATCGCCCCTGCGATCACTGTCAACGGCATGATCACGGTGACGAGCCTGTAACGCCGGATCTTCCCCGCGAGCCGCCCTGAGAGATAGGAACCGATGAGCATCCCGCCAATCAGCGGGATGAACAGTTTCCAAAAGTCCTGCTCCCCCTCGCCGAGCAGATCGAGCATGATGATCGGGGCACCAAGAATATAAATAAAGTAACCGCCAAAGCCCATCGCCATCGTGAACGAGATACGAATCAGTGCGGGCTTCGTTGCGACCTGGAGCAGAGATCTCACAACATTGCCCGGGCGGAGCGGCTGGCGATCCGCCACGGGCAGCGTCTCTGGAAGCAGCACCGCTACCGTCACGATCATTAGCAATGCGTAGCCTGCCACCGCCCAGAAGATCAGCGGCCATTGCCCAACCGTCAGAAGCCAGCCGCCAAGGATCGGGGCGATCGCGGGCGCAACCGAGAAGATCATCATGACCTGCGCCATGAGTTTCTGAGCTTCGGCACCAGCGAAGAGGTCGCGGATCACAACTCGCGACAAGATGGTTGCGGCACCAGCAAAGGCACCCTGGATGAATCGTGCGAGGAGGAGCAAGCCGAATGACGGCGCGAGGGCGGCAAATACGTTCGCGAGGGCGAACCCAGCGAGCCCTGTAATCATCACGGGCTTTCGGCCTACGGCATCAGCAATCGGCCCGTGAAAGATGCTCATGATGGCGAACGCGAGCATGTACACGCTCGTCACTTGTTGCATCGCCGAGGAGTCAACGCCAAAGTCCTGACCAACCTGGCCAAACGCGGGGAATATCGTGTCGATCGCAAACGGCCCGATCATGGCGAGCGATGCGAGCACAAGGGTGATTGTCATCCGCCCTCGTACCTTTTTTATTTCACCCACAGCACCCAGTCTAGAGAATTTTCATGACCTGCAAAATTCATCTCGGGGCGCGCGATCGTTCGTCACCTTAGGTCGTCAGCTGCTTTCCGAAGCGCGCGGCCCTTGCCTTGGCTTGGAACCCACGAGCAAAAAGTAGCGCTTCTGGGGAACGCTGAAGCTTCGTGCGGTTCAGGCCTTGAAATGGGAGCTCGCGCGCACACGATTCGTGCTGGTGAGATGAATGGCTCCCCCGGTTGGATTCGAACCAACAACCGCCC
>CAYVDF010000121.1:2367-5585 GCA_964450475.1 uncultured Pseudactinotalea sp. | reverse complement strand
GGCCACCAAACGCACCCGCGATTGAACCCAGGGCGGCGGTGAACTCCGTTGGCACAACCCACATCTTCGAGGCGGTGCCGTTGGCGATCTGCGGAAGCATCTGCAGGTACTGGTAGGCAAGCAGCTTCGGGTCGGGATCGCCCTTGTGGATCGCGTCGAACACCTGCTGGATCGCCCGGGATTCACCCTGGGCGCGCAGGATCGCGGCCTGAGCCTGCCCCTCGGCGCGCAGTACCGCGGACTGCTTCTCACCTTCCGCGGTGAGGATCGCCGACTGCTTGACACCCTCGGCCGTGAGGATCGCGGCACGGCGGTCACGCTCGGCGCGCATCTGCTGCTCCATCGAACCCTGCACCGAGGCGGGCGGGTCGATCGCCTTGAGCTCAACGCGGTTGACGCGGATGCCCCAGCGGCCCGTCGCCTCATCGAGAACCCCGCGCAGTTGGCCGTTGATCTGGTCACGTGAGGTGAGGGTCTGCTCTAGATCCATCGACCCGATAACGTTACGCAGCGTCGTCACCGTGAGCTGCTCAATACCGGTGATGTAGTTGGCGATCTCATACGTTGCGTCTTTGGGGTCTGTGACCGTGAAGTAGATGACCGTGTCGATCGAGACGACGAGGTTATCGCTCGTGATCACGGGCTGCGGTTCGAACGACACGACCTGTTCACGCAGGTCAACGCCGGCGCGGACTTTATCAACGAAGGGGATGAGAAAGTGCAGCCCGGCGTGGTACGTCGTCTGGTAGCGGCCAAGGCGCTCAATGATCAGCGCAACGGCCTGCGGAACCACCCGGATCGAGCGACTCAGCGCAACGATCACGAAAATGATGAGGAAGACAAGAACGGCGGCAAAAAATATTTGTGCGGGAGTCACAGGGGGTTCTCCAAGATTGCGGGTGGGTTACGGGGTCGGTAGGCCGTAGGGGTCTTCCGACGACTCGCGGTTCGTCGATGCGACAACAGCCGTTGCGCCGTCAATACGCACGACCTCAACTGTCGCCCCGATGGGCAGGACGACGCCGGGTTCGGCGCAGCGGGCCGTCCAGACTTCGCCGTGGAGTTTGACGCGGCCGGCGCGCTCGGTGACGTCGGAGACGACCGTCGCGGTGCGCCCGACCTGGGCGGCAACGTTGGTGACGGCGTCAGGAGTGTGCGCTTCGAGGCGCTTCTTCGCCCACGGGCGCACGAGGAAGAGCAGGAGCACGGAGACGACTGCCGCGATGAGGATCTGTGCCCACAGTGGCGCGCCGAGGGCTCCAGAAATTCCTCCGGCGAGTGCACCTCCGGCGAGCATGAGGAACATCAGATCGACGGTCAGCATCTCGATGACGCCGAGGGCCAGTGCTAGTCCAACCCACCATAGGGAGCTCATGGCGTACCTCTCTTCGAAGGGGTCGTCGTGGAAGCTATTCTACCGCAGGGCCCGTGCCGCGAACCGGCCCTTTGACTGGGTAACTAGGAGTTCAACGCCAAATGTTTCCGACAGATTCTGCGGGGTCATAACCTCAGCGATCGGGCCCGAGGCAACGATGCCACCATCGCGCATCAGGAGCGCGTGGGTGAACCCTGGGGGGATCTCTTCCACGTGGTGGGTGATGAGCACGAGCACGGGTGAGGCCGCATCACCTGCGAGTTCATCGAGGGCTTCAACCAGATCTTCTCGCCCGCCAAGATCAAGGCCAGCGCCGGGTTCATCGAGGATGAGGAGCTCTGGGTCGGTCATGAGCGAGCGAGCGATCTGCACACGCTTGCGCTCACCTTCTGAGAGCGTGCCGAACCTGCGATCGGCGAGGTGGTCAACACCGAACGCGGCGAGAATATCGGTGGCGCGGGAGACGTCCATTTCCTCGTACTCTTCCCGCCACCGACCGGTCATTCCGTACGCAGCGGTCAGCACGACGTCAATAACTTTTTCACCGCCAGGGATGCGATCGGCAAGGCTCGCGGACGAGATACCGATGCGGGGGCGGAGTTCGAAAACATCGACGGCGCCGAGGCGTTCGTCGAGCACGTTGACGGTGCCCGAGGTCGGGTGCATGTAGGCCGAGGCGAGTTGCATCATCGTGGTTTTGCCCGCGCCGTTGGGGCCGAGAATGACCCACCGTTGCCCATCGGAAACCGACCAGTTGATCGAGTCGAGAATGTTGTTGTTGCCACGGCGCACCGTGACCTCTTCGAAGTGGAGGATGTCACCCATGTCTCAAGCCTAACGGAGCGCGCGAGCCGGGGAGGACGCGGCGCGCGCCCTCATCGCAGAACGTCTGAGTAGATCTCGATCGTTCGCTCGCCGATGGTCTCCCACGAGAAGTGTTCCTCGGCGCGGCGACGCCCAGCAGCACCCATCGCAGCGGCGCGATCGGGATCAGCGAGCACGTCGGTGAGGCGGGCGGCGGTGTCGGCGATGAAGCGGCCTGGGTTCGTTGGGGTGCCCGAGCCGTCTTGCACCTGCTCGAGTGGAACGAGGAGGCCGGTCTCGCCGTCAGCAACGACCTCGGGGATGCCCCCGGTAGCCGAGGCAACGACGGGCAGCCCCACGGCCATTGCTTCGAGATTGACGATGCCGAGAGGTTCGTAGATCGAGGGGCATGCGAACACGGTCGAGGCAGCGAGCAGGGCGATGAGCTCATCGCGCGGCAGCATGTCGGGGATCCACACCACGCCGGTGCGCTCGTCGCGCAGGTTTTCCACCAGGGCGACGACCTCGGAGTAAAGCTCGGGGGTATCGGGTGACCCCGCGACGAGCACGAGTTGAACCTCCGGCGGCAGCTGCGCGGCAGCCTGCAAGAGGTAGGGAAGGCCCTTTTGGCGCGTGATGCGGCCAACGAAGATCACCGCGGGGCGGTCGCGATCAACACCGTGCTTCGCGGCGATCTCATCGATCCAATCCTCGCTCGGGCGCGCCCACGCGGCCACGTCAACCCCGTTGTGAACGACCTCGACCTTGCCCGGATCGATCTGGGGGTAGGCGCGCAGGATGTCCTCGCGCATGCCGGCGCTCACGGCAATGACCCGGGTGGCGCCCTCGTACGCGGTGCGCTCGGCCCACGAGGAGATCGCATAACCCCCTCCGAGCTGCTCGGCCTTCCACGGGCGGAGCGGCTCGAGCGAGTGCGCCGAGAGGATGTGCGGGATGTCGTTCAATAGCCCTGCCAGGTGCCCCGCGAGGTTGGCGTACCACGTGTGCGAGTGGACGAGGTCGGCGCCGACCGAGTCGC
>CAYVDF010000121.1:1142-2357 GCA_964450475.1 uncultured Pseudactinotalea sp. | reverse complement strand
CGCACGTCGTTTGCGATGAGCAAATCGGTGCCGAGGGTCGCGAGCGCGGGATTGGCATCGGCGAGGGCGGGAGGGGTGTCGTATCCGGTCACGCCGTCCTCGGTGCGGGGGCCGTCGAAACAGCGCACGCCCACGTCGATGTGGCGGCGCAGGACCTTGGAAAGCTCATCGACGTGCACCCCCGCTCCACCGTAGATGAAGGGCGGATATTCACGGGTGAGAAGTTCAACGCGCATGTCTCATATCGTTGCACGGATCCCGCCCGCGAGGGGAAGCGTGGATGAAAGTGTCCGGTAACTAGACATTCACCCAATTTGCTGGGCAAACATGGCCCTCACCCCATAAGGTCATAGCTATGGCTGCTCCACGTGTTCTCGCTGTTGTACTTGCAGGTGGTGAGGGAAAACGCCTCATGCCACTGACCCTCGAGAGGGCCAAACCCGCTGTCCCATTCGGGGGGATTTACCGGCTCATCGACTTCGCGCTGTCGAACGTCGTTAACTCCGGCTACCTGCGCGTCGTCGTGCTGACCCAATACAAGTCGCACTCCCTCGACCGCCACATCGCGAAAACGTGGCGGATGTCCTCGCTCCTTGGCAACTATGTCGCGCCGGTGCCCGCGCAGCAGCGCGTGGGCAAGAACTGGTTCCTCGGTTCGGCCGATGCGATTTATCAGTCACTCAACCTTTTTGACGACGAGCGGCCAGAAATCGTTGTCGTCATCGGTGCCGATCACGTTTACCGGATGGATTTCTCCCAGATGGTCGATGCGCACATCGCATCCGGTGCCGAGGTGACGGTGGCGGGGATTCGCCAACCGATCGAGCTAGCCAACCAATTCGGCGTCATCGACGCTGATCCGGACGACCCAACACGCATCCGTGAGTTTCTCGAGAAACCGGAAAACCCCGTCGGTCTCGCCGACTCTCCGAACGAAGTGCTCGCCTCGATGGGCAACTACGTGTTCAATGCCGATGCGCTGCGCGCGGCCGTCACCGCCGATGCCCTCGACCCCGACTCCAAGCACGACATGGGCGGGGACATCATCCCGTACTTCGTCTCCCGCGGTGAGGCGGCGCTGTACGACTTCATCGATAACGACGTTCCCGGCTCCACCGACTGCGACCGCGACTACTGGCGCGACGTTGGAACGATCGACGCCTACTACGACGCCAACCTTGACCTCATCGCCGTTGAGCCGGTGTTCAACGTCTA
>CAYVDF010000121.1:0-1132 GCA_964450475.1 uncultured Pseudactinotalea sp. | reverse complement strand
GCTATGTTGGCCTGCCGCCGGCGAAGTTCGTTCACTCCGTCGCCGACCGTGTTGGGCACGCGACCGACTCGATCATCTCCCCCGGCGTGGTCGTCTCCGGTGGGGAAGCCCGCCACTCGGTGCTCTCTCCTGGCGTACGCCTCAACTCATGGTCCACGGTGAACGAATCGGTGCTTCTCGACGGCGTGCAGGTCTCCCGGTACGCACGCGTCAACCGCGCCATCCTCGACAAAAATGTCTTCGTTGATGAGGGCGCCGAGGTCGGGTTCGACCGCGAGCACGACATCGAACGCGGCTTCACGGTCACCGAATCCGGCCTGACGGTCGTTCCCAAGGGCGCGCGCATCACGAAGTAGGCCCTACGATGGGTGGCGTGCGCCGACTAATCGTGATGGACGTCGATTCCACCTTCATCGTTAACGAACAGATTGATCTGCTCGCCGACCTCGCCGGCTCCGGCACCAAGGTTGCCGACATCACCGCCCGCGCGATGGCCGGAGAACTCGACTTCGCCCAATCCCTGCGCGCCCGAGTTGCGACCCTCGCCGGGCTGCCTGCGGCCGCGTTTGATCGCGCCCGCGAGCGCATCGAGTTCACCCCCGGCGCCCTCGACCTGCTCACCGAATGCGAGCGCCGCGGATGGCCCGTGGCTCTCGTGTCTGGGGGCTTTCACGAGATCATCGACCCACTCACCGAAGGTCTACCGCTTGCGTACGTGCGCGCAAACCGCCTCGAGATCGACAACGGTCACCTCACCGGCAAGGTTCGCGGCGAGATCGTCGACCGCGCCGCCAAGGCCGCCTACCTGAGGGGGTTCGCCGAGGCCGAGGGGATCGAGCTCGCCGACACGGTCGCGATTGGGGACGGCGCCAACGACCTTGACATGATCGCCGCCGCTGGGCTCGGGGTCGCCTTCCGCGCCAAACCCGTCGTCGCCGCCCAGGCCGATCTCGCCCTCGATGGCCCGCGCCTCGATGAGGTTCTTACCCACCTGTAGCGATCGGCAAAACTGCCCAGGCGTATCATCGAATGATGAAGGTCTTGCCTCGTTTCACGCACTCGTTCGCTACTGCCCTACCCGAACTCGTAGCACCGGCACGGGCTGCCGCGTTCCCGGATCCGAGGCTCCTTG
>CAYVDF010000120.1:0-5614 GCA_964450475.1 uncultured Pseudactinotalea sp. | reverse complement strand
GCCGTGCGACCAAAAGCGACCGCGCGCGGACCACACGCGTTGTTACCGATCATTCCGCCAAACGTTGCGCGGTTCTGGGTCGAAGGGTCAGGCCCAAAGCGCAGACCGAACGGCGCGGCTGCCGCTTGGAGATCGCTCATAACGACCCCGGGTTCGACGACGGCCGTACGCGAGGAGGCATCGACGTCAATAATGTTATTTAGATGGCGAGAAAAATCGATGACGATACCCTCGCCGATCGAGTTCCCCGCGATCGAGGTGCCGCCGCCACGGGAGGTGATGGGCACCCCGTGAGCACGGGCGACGTCGAGGATCGCGATGACGTCGGCGCGGGTGCGCGGAAAGACAACGACGCGCGGGAGGATGCGGTAGTTCGAGGCGTCAGAGGAGTACTCAACGAGGCGGCGGCGAGAATCGTCGACCTCACCGGAGATCGCCTCGCGGAGGTCGGCCACTAGCGGGAGGGAAGTCGCAGATGCCACGGCTTCCAATCTACCCGGATTTTGTGGGCGCTCCCGACGGGAGTCCGAGGGGAGAGATCACGCGCGGTAGATGTCCGCGAGCGCCTGAGCGACCTCGCGCGGGGCTTCGTTCGCTGCCATGTGCCCGACGCGGGGAAGGGTCACGAGCTTGACCGCATGGTCGTTGCCTTCGCTCGCGGCCTCGACCATCGCCTCAGCGGATTGCGCTGAACTCAGTTCGTCTTCATCGCCGCGAAGGACGAGCACGGGAATGTTGAGGCTGCGTAGTACGTGGAGGCGTTCTGGGCGGGCGGCCATCGCGTGCTGAATCCAGGCGATTGCTGCAGGAGTCGCCGCGAGCACATCCTCGCGGAGTGCTTCTTCGATCTCGGGAGCTTGGACTTGCGTAGTTTTTCCGAGGGCGAGTTTCAACAGAGAGACGATGGCTTCGGTGCCTTCGGCAAGCACCCGAGCGGCGGTTTGGATACGCACCTTGCGAGCGGGTTCCTCATCGGCCTCGGCCTTGGTGTCGAAGAGCCCGAGCGCGCGGAGGCGAGCCGGGTACCGCTCAGCGTAGGCGAGCGCTGTGTACCCACCGAGCGAGAGGCCGACCATCACGACGTCGTCAATTCCTAATTTCTCGAGCGTTGCTTCGACTGCTTCGGCGACCGTGTCGAGGGATGGTTCGTCGAGGCGTCCAAGTTGCTCAGCGATCTCCTCACCACTCGGCGATGCGCCAAATCCTGGGGCATCGATGGCGATGACGGGCACGGTCGGGTCGGTCTCGTGCAGGTACTCAACAGCCCTATCCCACATCGAGGAACTCAGCGGGTAGGCGTGGAGCAGAACGAGGGTGCGCTGCCCAGGCTCAGGGCGCGCGCCGTAAAACTTGTGAGCGAGGACAGTCATGCTGTTGAGTGTTGCACGGGTGTTGCACACGAGCCAAGTGGTGTCGCGGATCTCGGGAATCGTGGAGCCGCCTGTGAGAATCGAACTCACGACCTTCTCATTACGAGTGAGACGCTCTGCCGACTGAGCTAAGGCGGCGCACCAAAAGGATGCTCGACCTACTTTACTGGCACGCCCGCTAGGAACCAAACCGAACGGTGTGAGGTTTCGCTCTCACTTTTGAGCCAGCCGCTGCGGGCATCAGCAGGTCAGGCCGTCCTTTGGGAGAATTCCCCTGATAAAGAAATTGTCCACGGCGTCGTCGATGCATGAGCCCTTACCGTAGGCCGTGTGCCCGTGGCCGTCGTAGGTGAGGAGAACGGCGTCATCGAGTTGCTCGACCATCGCCTTCGACCACTCATACGGCGTGGCTGGATCCCCAGTCGTGCCGATCACGACCATCGTCGGTGCCCCCGTTGCTGACAGGGCGCGCGGGCCGTAGTCCGTCTTAATGGGGAAAGCCCAGCAGCCGACCTCGGCGTAGGCGATCGAGGGCCCGAAGATTGGTGAGAGCTCCTCATACTCCTGCTCCAAGGCACGCAGTTCTTGCCAATCCGGCTCATCGCGCATGGGCCGATCAAGGCAATCGATCGCGGCCATCGCACCATCGCCGGGCGCATAGGTTCCGTCTTCTTTGCGTTCCATCGCGTAGTCCGACAGGAACCGCACCATCGTGCCGTCGTCCCGCTGCAGGTCGCCGATCGCCGTGGAGAGCCACTGCCAACTCATGGTCGAGTACAAAGACAAGACAATCGTGTTGAGCAGGTCGACCTCGGTCACCGGCCGGTCGGGATCCGCCGTCTCAACGGGTCGAAGCGCCAGATCATCAAACATCGCGAGCGTGTCCTCATACGCGTTCTCAACCGACCCACTGAACGGGCAGTTCGGGCCCTGCAGACAGTCAGCGAGGTAAGCGCGGTAGGCGGCCTCAAAACCTTGCACCTGCCCACGCCCGAGCGCTCGGTGGTCGAGCGTGAGGTCCATCGCGCCGTCAAGAACAAAACGTCCAACGTTGGACGGAAACAGATCGGCATACGTCGCGCCGAGTTTGGTGCCGTAGGAGAACCCTAAATAATCTAATTTTTCTTGATCTAGCGCCGCGCGAATAATGTCCATATCCCGCGCGGCGCTCACCGTATCCACGAACCCAATCGTGTCCGGGTTACGCTCCTGGCACGCCGCCAAATACTCGCGGGTGTCGTCAATGAAGGCGTTCCAGCCTTCTTCAGTTTCGACGTCGTAGGTCGTCGAATACAGTTCGTCCAGCTCCTCTGCATCAAAACACGTGATCGGCGCCGATTGCCCCACCCCACGCGGATCGAACCCAATGATCTCTCGGGCCGTGCGAAGATCGTTGGTGAACAGATCGCGCGCTGCTTCAACCGCTTCGATCCCCGAACCACCTGGGCCACCGGGGTTGATGAGAATCGTCCCGCGCGCCGAAGAGGACGTGAACTTTTTCATCTTGATGTCGATCGTGCCGCCAGAGGGGTTAGCGTAATCAATCGGCACCGTCACCGAACCGCACTCAAAGTGCCGGCCGCACGAACTCCACGCGATCGACTGGTCGTAAAACTCTTCAAGCCCATCGTCGACCTCGGGCGTTGGCACACCTCCGGTGTCCTGAAGCATGGGCGCGGGCAACGTGCAGGCGCTCATCACGAGCGCGGCAGCACTCGCGAGGATGGCGGCGCGTGCCCGCCGCGCAAAAAGATTATTTTTTCTGCTACCCACGGCGCTCATCCTACGCGGCCAAGTTTCAAGAACAGGGCTTCCAGCGTCACGAGCGGTGCGACCGAGGTGAATTCAGCGAGCAGCGCCCGAGTTGTCGTGATTTCCTCCATCGCCTGGCGGACATTCTCCGCACGGGTTCTGGCAGCGTGCTGGCGAATCTCGGCTTCGCGGGTTGTGTTGATCAGCGCGACGTCGCTGCCGAGCCCAATGACGAGCACGTCACGGTAGTACGAGAGCAGGTCGATGAGCGCACGGTCGATCGTGTCGAGAATGGCGCGGCGCGCACGGCGCTTCTGTTCCTCCTCCAGCGCTCTGACCTGACTGCGGAGAGGTGCGGGGATTGCCTTGCCTGGTTCCACACCACTGGCGCGCAAGAGCTCGGCACGCTCGTGCGCATCCCGCTCCTGGGTCGTCGACTCGCTGCGCTTCTTCGCTTCCGCTTCAAGTTCACCAGCCAAATACACGGCGTTGCCAACCGACGTCAGGCGCGGTGGGATGCTCAGTACGAAATCACGGTAGGCGCGCGCTTCGTCATCGAGCGCGAGATGGCGGGCAACGCCGATGTGGCTTTGAGCGGCATGGGCGACCTCTAATGCGAGAGCCGGCTCCACGCCGTCCTTAATCAAAAGATCAGCGACCGCTTCGGCGGGTGGGATACGCAGATTGACATGGCGGCACCGCGACCGGATCGTTGGGAGCATGTCGTGGGGACTCGGCGCACACAGGATCCAGACGGTGCGTTCGGGTGGCTCCTCGATCGATTTGAGGAGGATGTTGGAGGTGCGTTCGGCGATGCGATCGGCATCTTCGATGATGATGACCCGCCACGGGCCGATGGCTGGTGCGCGGTGGGCGAGGTCGATAAGTTCCTTCGCCTCGTCAAGGGAGATGATGACCTTATCGGTGGTGTGAACCCGCACGTCGGCGTGCGTTCCCTCGTACGCGCTTTGGGCGAGGGGCGAGGTGCCCTCGGGGTCATCGGGGGCTTGGAGAGCGGCGGCGAATGCGCGGGCGGCGATCGAACGGCCCGAGCCGGGTGGGCCGGTGATGAGCCACGCGTGGGTCATCGCATCGGGGTTCGCGGCGGCGTGGCGCAGCACATCCGCGGCCTGCTCCTGCCCGATCAGCGCATCCCACAGGCTCATAGGCCAAGCCTTGTTGCGACGATCTCGCGGACTGTCGCTGCGATGTCATCGATCGCCGGCGATGCATCGACGATGACGAAGCGATCGGGGTGAGCCGCGGCGCGGTCGAGGAACGCTTGGCGGGTGCGTGTGTGGAATTCTTCCCCGGCGCGCTCAAGGCGGTCGAGATCGCGGGTGATGCGTTGTGAAAACTGGGCTGGGTCGAGGTCGAGGAGGATCGTCAGGTCAGGTTCGAGCCCACCGGCGCCCCATAAATTAATTTTTTCGATCCACTCTGCGCCAAGCCCCCGGCCCACGCCCTGGTAGGCGACCGAGGAGTCGAAGTATCGGTCAGAGACGACGATGCGGCCTTGATCGAGCGCGGGTTGGATTACCGTGTCAACGTGGTGAGAGCGATCGGCGGCGTAGATGAGCGCTTCCGCGCGGGGGTTCATGTCATCACCGAAGAGGAGCACCTCGCGCAGGGCTTTGCCCATGGGGGTTCCGCCGGGTTCTTCCGTGCAGACCACCTCATGGCCGTGGGATTCTAGCCAGTCGGCGAGCAGGCGTGTCTGGGTGGATTTTCCGGTGCCGTCTCCACCTTCGAATGTAATGAACACGGGTTTCACTTTAGCCGCAATCTTCCAGGCCCGAGGTCTACTCACAGGCCAGCGCCCAGTTTCTTCAGCGCCTATTCTGGAGGAGAAGTTCTTGGAATTGGAGGTTCGATGGTGACGGCTCGCTCGCCGGACTCGATGGGGCCTAACCCCGCGGCCGCGCCGCCACTTCGGTGGGGCATCCTCGCACCCGGCCACGTCGCCCGCGCGTTCGCCCGCGATGTCCGTGCGCACACGCAGTCGACAATCCACGCGGTTGGCTCGCGCGATGCGGCACGAGCCGAGGCGTTCGCAGCCGAGTTCTCAATCCCGCGCGCCTACCCCTCCTATGCCGAGCTCCTTGCTGACACCGATGTCGAGGCCATCTACATCGCCTCCCCTCACGCATTCCATTTCGAACACGCCCGCGCCGCGCTCGATGCGGGCAAGCACCTCCTCATCGAGAAAGCGTTCACGCACAATGCCCACGAAGCAGAACTGATCTTCTCGCAGGCGCGCGCCTTAGGGCTGCACGTCATGGAAGCGATGTGGACACGCTTCCTCCCCCACTTCTACGGCCTCCGAGCGCTCCTCGCGCGCCGCACACTCGGCGATATCGTCCAGATCCGCGCATCCCACGGCCAACCGCTCACCCACCTACCACGGCTCACCGATCCAGCGCTCGCCGGCGGCGCACTCCTCGACCTCGGCGTCTATCCGATCTCGTTCGCGCACCACATTCTCGGGCGCC
>CAYVDF010000119.1:0-5698 GCA_964450475.1 uncultured Pseudactinotalea sp. | reverse complement strand
GGGCTGTCATAACTGGAGAAACTCCCTTAATTTTCACAACCTTCCACCCACGTAATTTGCTGTCCCAAGGAAACAGAAAGGAGCTTTCCGGCGTGCTGGAATCGCAGAACGCTAGCGCTCGCCGTCGGATAGTACTTTAGACCCAGATCACATTTTTTATTACAGCTAACGTGAGAATCACGGCGGTAGTGGGCTGACCCGGTTCCCCCGCCGCGACAAGGAGGTTTTCATGAAGGCACTCGTTTACCACGGCCCAGGAAAAAAGAACTGGGAAGAGGTTCCAGACCCTCAGATCCTGAAGCCGACTGACGCGATTGTCCGCGTCGACACCACCACTATTTGTGGGACTGACCTTCACATCTTGAAGGGTGACGTCCCCGCCGTCGAATCTGGCCGTATTCTCGGCCACGAAGCCGTCGGCACCATTACCGAAGTTGGTGACGCTGTCACGAACTTCGAGGTTGGCGAGCGCGTCATTGTTTCATGTGTGACCGCATGTGGTAAGTGCTCGTACTGCCACGCCCAACTCCCCTCGCACTGCCTCGACGAGGAAGGCACCTCAGGTGTTGGCTGGATTCTCGGCCACCTCATCGACGGTACCCAGGCTGAGTACATGCGCGTGCCCCACGCTGAAGGCTCGCTGCACAAGCTCCCCGAGGGTGTTTCCGATGAAGACGCACTCATGCTCTCCGATATTCTTCCCACCGGTTTTGAGATCGGTGTTCGTAACGGCCGCGTAAAGCCGGGCGACGTTGTTGCAGTCATCGGTGCTGGCCCTGTGGGTCTCGCCGCCATTGCCACCGCCGGCCTCTACGGTGCATCGCGTGTTATCGCGATCGACCTCGACGCCAACCGCGTTGAGCAGGCCCAGCGTTTCGGCGCCACCGATGGAGTTGTCTCCAGCGATGCCGACTGGAAGGAGCAGGTCTTCGCCCTCACCGATGGACTCGGTGTAGATGTTGTTATTGAGGCTGTTGGCGTTCCCCAGACATGGGAGATGTGCCAGGAGCTCGTGCGCCCCGGCGGTACTATCGCCAATGCGGGTGTGCACGGCGCCCCGGTTGAGTTCAAGCTCAACGAACTGTGGATCGCAGACATCGCCATCACCACTGGCCTCGTCTCGGCAACCACGACGCCGATGCTGCTGAAGCTCGTTGCTCAGGGCAAGCTCAAGCCGTCCGAATTCGCTTCGCACACCTTCAAGATGTCGGAGATGATGGACGCATACGACACCTTCGAGCGCGCTGCTGAAACCAAGGCACTCAAGATCATCATCAAGCGTGACTAACGCGTCTGATTGATAGTTGATGGGCGGCTCCCACAAGGGGCCGCCCATTGGCGTTCTATAAGGATTATTGACGGCGCAGCTCGCCGTGCCTATCGCACGCGGTCGCGGTGACGTTCCTTGCGGTAGCCAGCGGCGGCGATCAACGACGTCAGCACGAACCACCCGATCACGACCGCTGCGGACACCCACAGGTTCTGGTGAGAATTGATCATCATGTACTCAACATCGCCGGCATCGACGAGTGCCCGCCAGGCGAGGGCGCCGAAGTGGTAGGTCTGTAGGTACGGGGCGATCTTCTGCAAGATCTCAGGCAGGCTGCCCAGCGGCATGAAGAAGCCTGAGAGGAACGCCAGCGGGAGGAACACGAGGTTGACGATCGTCGTGGCGGCGCCAGCTCGCACCCAGTAGGCGATTGCGGCACCGAACGGCGCAAACCAGAGCGCACCCGAGATGCAGATGGCTGCCGCGGCGAGGGCCCGGCTCCACACGAACTCAACGTTGCCGAATTGGGTGGCGGCGAGGAACAGCGCCGTCACCATGAGCACGGCGAACACGACGTTCATCGTGAGCTTTCCACCAAAGTAGAGCGACATGCTCATCGGGGTCGCGCGCATGCGGCGAAGCCACCCTTGAGCGCGCTCGGCGGCGAGATCGGAGCCAAACGAGAATAACGACTGGCTCACGACGCCGTAGGCGGCGAACGACACCGCGAGCACCGACGGTACCGTGATTCCTGAGGGCAGGGTCTCGTTGCGGTTAGTCAAGCCGAACATCGCGAACAGGATGATCGGCAGCAACACAACGCCGACGACGTATTCGAGCTGGCGGCGATACCGCGTGACCTCGGATCGAACTTGGGCAATGAACGCACTCATGCGAGCACCTCTTCTTCAGTCGTGGCGATGTGAACGAAGGCATCTTCGAGGCTCGCCGCGGTGGTGGTGAGATTGTGAAACGGGAGGCCGGAGGATACGAGGTCCGCGATCGCGGCATCGGAATCCTGTGCGGCGAGGCGAATCCCGTCGCCATCGCGGTCTGCTGCAAGGACGCCTGCGAGGTTGGCGTACGCCTCGGCGGGTAGGTCGCTGCCGAAGTGGACGACCATGCGCGCGCTCTGCCGCGCGAGTTCTTCCGGGCTCGCGTCCGCAACGATGCGCCCGCGGGAGAGCATGATGACCCGCTCGGCCTAGGATTCGACCTCGGCGAGGTTGGGCGAATCGGGAGATTGCGGAATCGCTGCATCTGGCGCAGGGCACGGTGAAGAATTACGTCTCGGCAATCATGGACAAACTCGACGTGCGTGACCGAACAAAGGCAGTGCTTCGGGCCCTCGAACTCGGGCTGCTCTCGTCCCGGTGACCCTGCCTAACCGGGTTCATCACACGCACCACGCGCCTGGCTCACGATGGATCTCGGCGCCGTCGACCCCGGTAGTGTTACAGCTACGAGGACGGAAGGACATGACGGTGGATGCGAAGAAGCGGATTGGGATCCTCACGGCAGGTGGGGACGCTCCAGGACTCAACGCGGCTATCCGCGGGTTCGGAAAGTCAGCGATTACCAAGTTCGGCTGGGAGCTCATCGGCTTTCGCGACGGCATCCGCGGCCTCGCTGAAAACCGCTTCATCCAACTCGGCTCCGATTCACTCGCTGGAATCTTGACTGTCGGCGGCACTGTGCTGGGAACCTCGCGCGATAAGCCCCACCGGATGGAAGTCGGCGGCGAGGTGCGGAACATGATCCCGACAATCGTGGAGAACGTCGAGAAGAACGAACTCGACGGGTTGATCATGCTCGGAGGCGGTGGCACCGCGAAGAACGCACTGCGTCTTGCGGATGCGGGCATCAACGTCATCACTCTGCCCAAGACGATCGACAACGACATCTGGGGCACCGACACATCCTTCGGCTTCGCCACCGCGTTAGAGATCGCAACTGAGGCAATCGACCGCCTCCACTCCACGGCTCACTCCCACCACCGGATCATCGTCGCCGATGTCATGGGCCACCAGGCGGGGAGGCTCGCGCTCGGCGCGCTCGTCGCCGGTGGCGCCGACGTCATTTTGATTCCCGAAATCCCCTACTCCGTTGACGCCATCACGGATCAGATCAAGGCGCGCATGAAGGCCGGTCGCAACTTCTCAGTCGTAGCGGTCGCCGAGGGCGCGATGGAAGTTGATGAGGCCGCGGCGCTCCAAGCCGCGCAAACCCTCGTGAAGGACGCGCAGTCACCCGAAACGAAGGAGCAGGCCAAGCGCCACGTCTCGACTTTAGAAAGCGGGCACCGCGAAAACACCCTTCGCCTCGCCCACAAACTCGAGGAAGCAACGGGGCTTGAATCGCGGGTGTCAATCCTTGGGTACATGCAACGCGGTGGCACCCCGTGCGCCGTCGATCGTTTGCTCGCCACGCACCTCGGTGTCGCCGCAGCGGATCTCGTTGCCGCCGGCGAGTACGGTTACATGGTCGCCGCCCGCGGCGAGGGCTTCGAGCCCGTGCCGATCAGCGACGTCGCCGGCAAACTCAAACTCGTGCCACCCGATCACTCCTGGGTGATGGCCGCGCGCGAGGTTGGCACCGCGCTGGGTGACTAGCGCGCGGGTCGGATTGGGGGCGAATAATGACTGAGGAACGCTATCCCGTGCCGCCATAGTATCCGGTGTACGAGCCATCCGTCATTGAACCGCGGAGCAAGCGGCGTAGCCTTGTTCCTCTTATTGACGGCGTGTTTGTTGCCGTCGCATTGACGGCCGCCCTGTTGCTGCGCTTCATCAACGTGGTGTCGATATCGGGCGTCATCTACATCGTCATGTTCTATGGGCTCGTGGCCTACCTGCTTCTTCCTCGAATCCACCAGATCCTCACGTTCATCTACGTGCCGCAGTACTTTATTGCCCGAACGCAAACGATCGATGGCATCCTCGGTGACCCAGTGAACCTCGCACTCAAAGGTTCAGCCGACGATATTCACGCGGCGATGCAGAAAGCCGGGTGGGTCCTCGCCGACGAACTCACGCTGCGCTCCGGCTGGGGCATGGTCAAGGCAGCACTCACCTGCTCCTCCTACCCCGCCGCCCCCGTTTCCGACCTGTACTTACTCGACCGCCGCCAGGATTTCGCCTACCAGCAAGAGGTCGGCGGCAATGTCGCTGCCCGCCACCACGTGCGCTTCTGGAAAGTTCCCGACGGCTGGATCCTTCCCGGCGGAGAAAAGGTGGAATGGCTCGCCGCCGGCAGCTACGACCGGGCCGTGGGATTCTCGGTGTTCACGATCCAGTTCACCCACAAGATCGATGCCGACATCGATCGCGAGCGCGACTACATCATCTCTACCCTGCGGTACGCGGATCCACGCATCTCCGTGCATACTCTCGAGGATTTCTCCACCTCGTACCACTCCTACAACGGTGGCGGGGATGCCGTGCGCACGGACGGCGATCTTCCCATCGTCGACGCCACTGGCACTGCTCCGCCCGACTTCACAGGTCACCCGGATTCCGATACGGGAGCGCACGACCCCGGCGACCACCATCTGCCGCCGCCCTCGCTACTCTTGGCCGGCCTCGCGCTCGGGCTTATATCGGTATTTTTCGCTGTGTTTGGGATCGCCACGTGGCTCGGATATGGGCACGTCTACTTCTGGGGCGAGCACCTGATTGCGGCGGATCGGATCGTCGGTGGTGGGCTGTTCGTTGCAGCCGCGGCAATCGGCATGGTGGTGATCATCGGAGCGTTCAAACGGGGCAGAATCGCTCGAATCCTGCTAATGATCCTCGCATCGTTCAGCGCTTTCGCCGCGCTAGGTTCGATCGGGGACATGGGCTTAAATACCGTGCGGTTTTGGGACGTCACCCTCGCGATGCTCGCAATCATTATTCTGCTCGGGCTCACGTCAACAAGTGCACGCCGTTGGACAGAGGATAAGCCTCGCGGATAGCGGCGCGGCCGCAAGCGTCACGGCAACTGCGGCTCATGCTCCCAGCTGAGCCTGATCAAATCACGCAGGACTTCGACATCGACGTCAGCAAGCTTGTTGACGTACAGGCAGGCCACGCTCGTTCGGTGTTTGCCGAGCTTCTCGAGCAGCTCTTTGGCGCCTGGCGCACCGAGAGATAGGTAGAAGGTGTGCGATGCCGATCGCGGGCTGAAGCCCACGCGGGGCATGTCGCCCTCGCGGCCCGACTCATACACGTAATGCAGTTCCCCATAACCCACGATCGAGGGGCCCCACATCACCGCCCTTTCGCCCGTCACTTCATCGAAGAGGGCGAGGATCTGCGCGCCCTCATCGCGCTGGCGAGGTTTAGGTAATCCGGCAATCCACTCCGCGGGATCAACCTTCGTTGGTGCAGTCTTGGAGTCGTTGCGCTCTGGCTGGCGCCCCTTGGTCAGCGAGACGAGGCCTCCCTG
>CAYVDF010000118.1:0-5723 GCA_964450475.1 uncultured Pseudactinotalea sp. | reverse complement strand
TGCGTGTGGCCGAGGGCGTTGACGGCGATCCCGCCAAGCAGGTCGAGATATTTCTTGCCGTCGGCGTCCCACACGTAGCATCCCTCCCCGCGGACGAGTACGCGCTGGGGCGGGCCGAAGGTATTCATGAGGGCGTGGGAGTAACGATCGCGCCACTGGCTTTGGCTCACGCTGGATGAGCCAGCGGGGATTGCATCGCTCATTTGTGGGGAACCTCCGGTTCGATCATCGTGCCAATACCATCGGACGTAAAGATTTCTAACAACAGTGAGTGCGGCACGCGCCCGTCCACGACGTGGGCTGAGCCCACCCCGCCGTGCACCGCGCGAAGGCAGGCTTCCATCTTTGGCACCATGCCCGATTCGAGGGTCGGCAGGATTTCTGCGAGTTCATCGGCTTTGAGCCGTGAGATCAGTGAGGATTTGTCGGGCCAGTTCGCGTACAGTCCTTCAACATCGGTGAGGATCACGAGTTTTTCTGCCTTGAGCGCCACGGCGAGAGCCGCCGCTGCGGTATCGGCGTTGACGTTGAGCACATCGCCGGGGTTTGCCACATCTGGCGCGATCGTCGAGACGACTGGGATCCGGCCGGAGTCGAGGAGCCCGCGCACAATCGAGGCGTTGACGCGCACCACGTCACCAACCAGCCCGACGTCGACCGCTTCGCCATCGACTTCGGCACTGCGGCGGCGCGCCCCAAATAACCCCGCGTCCTCCCCAGAGATTCCCACCGCGAGCGCCTCGCGCACGTTGAGTTGGTTGACGAGCGCGCGCTGCACCTGGCCGGTCAGCACCATGCGCACAACGTCCATCGTTTCTGGGGTGGTCACGCGCAAACCGCCGCGGAACTCGCTGTCAATGCCGAGGCGGTCGAGCATGCTGTTGATCTGCGGACCACCGCCGTGAACAACAACGGGTTTGAGGCCGGCGTAGCGGAAGAAGCGGATGTCCTCAGCGAACGCCTTCTCCAGATCCTTGTTGATCATGGCGTTGCCGCCGAACTTGATCACAACGACCTTGTCGGCGAAGGTTTCGAGCCACGGCAGCGCCTCAATGAGGGCTGCGGCTTTGACGTGGGGTGAGGTGGTCATGTGGAATACGCGCTGTTCTCGTGGATGTAGTCGTGGGTGAGATCGTTCGTCCAGATCGTCGCCTCTGCGCTCCCGGCGCCTAGGTCAATGACGACGGTGATCTCTCGGTTCGCGGCAAGGTTCACCTTTGAGCGTGGTTCGTGTGCCATTCCTCCGCGGCACACCATGACACCGTTGATCATCACGTCGACCTCATCGGCCTCATACGGCACGACATCGACGGGCACGGTGCCGACCTCGGCGAGGATTCGGCCCCAGTTCGGATCGTTTCCGAACATCGCCGTCTTGAACAAGTTCGAGCGGCTCACCGCCCGCGCAACCGTTTCGGCTGCGGCCTCGGTCGTCGCGCCCGTCACGGTGATCGAAATGTCGTGGCTCGCGCCTTCGGCATCAGCCACGAGCGCCCGAGCTAGCTTGGCGCACACATGGGTGAGCACCTCAGTGAACTCCTCAGCCGAGGGCTCGACACCGGAGGCGCCTGAAGCGAGCAAAGCTACGGTGTCCGAGGTTGACATGCACCCATCGGAATCGACTCGGTTGAATGTCGTGCGAACTGCTTCGCTCAACGCGGCCTGCGCCACCTCCGAGTCGATGGCCGCGTCGGTGGTTATCACGCTAAGCATCGTTGCCATGCCAGGGGCGAGCATTCCCGCACCCTTGGCCATTCCGCCAATCGTGAATCCCTCGCCCTGGGCTGAGGCTTCCTTGCTGACGGTGTCGGTCGTCATGATTGCAACCGCTGCATTGGCGCCTGCTTCACCGCTGGAGGCAAGCTCGTCATGCGCCGCGTCGATTCCCGCGAGAATGAGATCGATCGGAAGGTACTCCCCAATCATTCCCGTCGAGGCCACGAGAACTTCGGTCGGCTCCACGCCGAGCGCGGCAGCTGTCCGGGATGCCATCGCGCGGGCATCGGCGAGTCCCCGATCCCCAGTGCAGACGTTGGCGCCCCCAGAGTTCAAAACGATCGCACGAGCACTGCCACCGGTGAGATGTTCACGAGAGACAACAACGGGCGCACCCACCACACGGTTCGACGTGAAGACTGCGGCAACCGACTGCGCCGGCCCATCGTTCACCACGAGCGCGAGGTCAGGCTTGCCTGACTCTTTAATCCCAGCAGTGACGCCGGCGGCGCGAAAACCCTTCGGTAGTGTCACACTCACGGCGCGACTCCTTCCACGGTCAGGCCCATCGTTTCATCGAGGCCGAGCGCGACGTTCATCGATTGAACCGCGGCACCTGCGGTGCCCTTGACGAGGTTATCGATCGCGCACACAACGACCACGCGGCCGGCGCGCTCGTCGACGGCGACCTGCAGTGCGACGTTGTTCGAGCCGAGCACCATCGCGGTCGAGGGCCACTGGCCTTCGGGTAACAGTTCGATGAAGGGCTCAGCTGCGTAGGCGTCCTCCCACGCAGCGCGCACCAGATCGGCAGGGCCGACCAGCGGCGCGGAAACCGTCGCGAGAATTCCCCGCGGCATCGGAACGAGGGTCGGGGTGAAGGAGATCCGCACGTCAGCGGCACCGGCAACTTTAAGATTTTGTTCGATCTCGGGAATGTGCCGGTGTACCCCACCGACCGCATACGGCGAGGCGCTGCCCATCCCCTCAGAGGCGAGCAGGTTCACCCGGAGCGACTTTCCCGCTCCAGAAAAACCGTTCGCGAGCACGGCAACGAGGTCCGTCGGATCAATCACACCGGCGGCGACCCCAGGCTGCACCGCGAAGGTCACAGCGCTGACGTTGCAGCCCGGCACCGCGATCCGGTTCACCCCAACGAGATCCTCACGTCCGCGGGTGCCATCGGCATGCATGAGCTCCGGCATACCGTAGGGCCAGGAGCCCGCGTGCTCAGAACCATAGAAGTCGACCCACGCCTTCTCATCGGTGAGCCGGTGGTCCGCACCGACGTCAATAACAAGCGGCTCTGCAACCCCGGCGGCCTCGGCAGCGGTAGAGAGATCCGCTGCCACCTGCCCCGACGCACCATGTGGCAGCGCGAGGAACACGACATCGTGGCCAAGGAGATTCTCCGGCGTCGTGTCAACGAACTGTCGGCGCGCCAGCGTGCGCAGGTGCGGCTGCACGAGCCCCACATCCTGCCCAGCATTGGAGTGCGCGGTAAGCGCGCCAATTTCCACGCCTGGGTGCGCAGTTAGAATCCGCAAGATTTCTCCGCCGGCATACCCACTCGCCCCGGCCACGGCCACAGATACAGTCACATGTATAAATATACACCCGCGTGGCGATGAGTGCCACCCCGCAGCGGCCACGAGCACTCATCAAATGATGGAAGAATATTCCCCATGACTGAGCGAACACTTGTGAACGGCCAGGAAGTCACCGACTACCCAGAAATCCCGCCAGAGACCGAACGGGGCACGGTTCTTCGCATCACTGAAGTTGGCGAAGATGTCCTGCACACTCCGTGCGAGACCATCACGGAGTTCGGCACCGATGAACTCCGCACGCTTATCGATGACATGTTCGCCACGATGGCCGTTGCCGAAGGTGTCGGGCTCGCCGCCACCCAGGTCGACCGCAATATCCGCCTGTTCGTGTACGACCTGAGCGAGGACGGCGTGCGCCACGTCGGCCACGTTCTCAACCCCGTATTAACCATCCACCAGGAGGAAGGCACAACCGAGGGCGAAGAAGGCTGCCTCTCTGTTCCCGGCCCGGGCGCAAGCCTCTTCCGGGCAACGAGCGCTTCGGTCACCGGCGTCGATGTCGACGGCAATCCGGTAGAGCTCTCCGGCGTCGGCTACTTCGCTCGCATGCTCCAACACGAGACCGACCACCTCGATGGCCGCCTCTATATTGATCTGATCTCCAAGCGCGAGCGCAAGCGGGTCATCTCCGAGATGCTCGAGTACCGCCCCGAAGTGCTCCAGCGTCGCAAGGACCTGTCCGATGCCCTGGGTAAAGACGCCGCCGAGTACCCCGAGACCGCTCCCCTCGATAAATAACTTGTACGCTGGGGAGCATGCACGCCATCGTCGTTAGCGCCCCCGGCGGCGCCGATTCGCTCACCTACACCGAAGTCGACCGCCCCACAGCCTCACCTGGCGGAATCCTCGTACGAACCGAGGCGATCGGTGTCAACTTCGTCGACACCTATTTCCGCTCCGGCGTCTATTCGACTGAGTTCCCGTGGACTCCGGGAGCCGAGGGGGCGGGAACCGTCATCGAGATTAGTGACGACGTGAGTACCGTTTCGGTCGGCGATCGGGTGGCATGGTCTACTTCGCGTACGGGTTCCTACGCTGAGTTTGTTGAGCTTGACGCCGCCTACGCGCTCCCCGTGCCCGATGATATGGATCTGCGCCTTGCTGCCACGCTCCCGCTCCAGGCGCTCACCGTACATATGCTCGCCCAGGGCGTTACGACGCTTCGCGAGGGCGACACGGTCTTCATCACTGCCGGCGCAGGCGGTGTTGGAAGCATCTTTATCCCCTACGCGAAGTCGCTCGGCGCCCGGGTCCTCACGATGGTCGGAACGCCTGAGAAGGCAGCACTCGCGCGCGATTCCGGCGCCGACGCCGTCTACGTGGCGAGCGATTTTACCGACCTTACGGCCGACCTCACCGCGGCACTACGCGGCGACACCGATGGCCGCGGCGTTGATGTGTTCTATGACGGGCTCGGCAAGGTCACCTTCGACGCGGCAGTCGCCTCGGTTCGACCCCGCGGCCTCATCGTTCTCTTTGGCGGTGCCAGCGGCCAGGTGCCCCCGTTTGACTTGCAGAGGCTCAACGCGGCCGGCTCCCTGTTCGTCACGCGCCCAACGATGGGTCACTACACGGCAGATCCCGAAGAACGCGCACAACGATGGGCCGACATCATTGAGGCCGTCAATCGCGGGATCATCACGCCGAAGGTCGGCGCGGAATTCCCCTTAAGCGAAGCAACCGCTGCGCACAACGCCCTGGAGGGTCGTCAAACGACCGGGAAAGTTCTCCTGATTCCCTAAGCCTTGCTGTTGGGAAAGGGAATCAGCGACGGGCAAAATTACAGCTATTTGGCACCGTCGTGGTGCTTGAGTACACCAGGCTCCGACTTCGGCCCCTGGGCAGAATCGAGCTGTTCTGAGACCTTTCGAGCCCACTGCTCGATGAGGTTGAAGTCCCGCTCGTCTTGAACACTCGCCGCGGTGAGCATTGCCATCGTGCGTTCCGCCATCGAGAGCTGCGTGGGATCCACCTTGCCCTTGAAGATCGGGTAGCTGCTACCGAGGTACGGCCGCGACGCGGCGTTGATGAACGGAGGGTTGAGCGGGTGGCGCGTGACGTTCTTCATTCCCGAACCAAAAACCCACACCGGCCTGGTGCCAAACTCGCGCTCGAGGCGCGCGGTGAACTTGCGTGCGACGGTCAGTGGGCGGCCAATATAGATAGCAGTACCAACGATCACCGCGTCGTAGTCAAAGGACTCGACCGCATCAACACTGACTGAATCCACGGTGTGTCCGGCTTCTCGGAGCACGTCGGCAATACGGTCGCCGATTTCGCGGGTCGAGCCGTAGTTTGACGCGGTTGCTACGAGAATTTTCATGTCACTATCTTCCCCCGATTTTTAGCACGGACAATAGTGCAAAGGTCCCACGTCTGAGTCGCGGAAAGTTAAGT
>CAYVDF010000117.1:0-5795 GCA_964450475.1 uncultured Pseudactinotalea sp. | reverse complement strand
TACTCCCGCTCCGGTTTTCCACAAGCCGCGCGCTTAGTTCCTTCTTGCCTTGTTCTTCAGTATGGTCTGGGAGCATGAGGCAGCGGAGCCGCTTGATCATCGTTCTTCTCGCTACCGTTTATTGGGTGGCGGGCTGTAGCCCCGTGGCCAATGATGACCCGAAGCCGACGCCCACGGTGACTGTTGCTCCGTCGCCCTCGCCGTCATCCACCGATACCGAGCCTGTTGACGACGTACCCGAACCTGCTCCGTTGCCGCTTCCCGAGTATCCTTCCGACCTCACGCTCGAGGACACGGCGGAGAATGCGGTGCGGGCTGCGGATTACTTTGTCGAAGTAATTAACTACACGCAGAGCACTGGAGATAAGGACCCCCTCCAATGGCACGCAAATGACACATGTCGAACCTGTGCGAACCTCCTAGAGGAGTTGGAATCACTTTATGCGGATGGCGGGTATATCGTTGGAAATTCGCTAACCTACTCCGACACGTCGACGTCCCGTACCGACGATGGTTTGGCATGGATTGTTCGAGGGGTAATGAGATCCGAAGACGGGGCTCAAGTTTCTGGTGATGGCATCACGAAACAGCTCCGAGGTCAAAGTGCCGAGCACTACCGTGTTGGAGTCCAAGCTATCGAAGACCGATGGATTATCTTGGAAATGGCCTTTGGGAAGGCGCCATGAGCCCCACAATGTTGTTCCTTGGCGCACTTCTCTTCAGCTCTGACGGCTCAGGAGCGTTCTTTGGAAACTCTACTGAAGACGAAATCTATATCGGAGGATCTTATACGCCTGTAGTGCCAGCTCCCACCACTCCGCCAGCTCCTCAAACTCCACCGGCAACCGTCGGTCCTGTGGTCTGGAGCCCTGCGCCGGATATCCCGGACATCGTGCGGAATTCCCAGGACTCCTACTGCGAGTGGGTGGTGGAGCTTGCCGAGTGCATTCCTGATGGGACTTATGCGAACCCGAATCCCACCGATCCGGCGCCGCAGGTTGACGTTGTTGGAATCGTGAGCGCCCAGGTGGAGCGGGATATCGCCACGATGCAGGTCGAGGCAGCCCGCATCAACTGGCAGCCGCGTTCGGACGAAGTGCTCGTTAACATGGACACGATCGTCTACACCGAAGCCCAAACGCAGTACCTCAACACGGTCATCCTCGGTCGGGCCGTCACGGTTGAAGTCACACCCGTTTGGTACGAGTGGGACTACGGCGATGGTTCACGCCCGTTCGGCACGATCGACCCAGGCGCGCCATATCCCGACTACACGGTCTTTCACGCCTACGCCGAGCCCGGGGAGTACATCATCTCTCTACGAACAACCTGGTCGGCTCGCTTCCAAATTCACGGCCTCACCGGATGGCTCCCCGTGAGCGGGCAACCCATCACCACAGACTCCGTGGGCCCGATCTCTGCCGTAACCAAAACGAATCGCCTCATCTACCAAGACTAGGCGAGCTGCGCCGTCCGCTAATATCCGAGAAAGTATTCCCTCTCTCGCAAGGCATCCATGATCCCCACCCCTGACCCTAATCGGCCGCAGCCGTCGCGCACATTCAAGGTGATCGTGTGGCTTCTGCTTCCGGTTGTTAAGGCGCTGACGAAGCGCGAGTGGGCCGGGGCGGAACGGCTTCCCGAGGGTGGGTTTATCGCCGTGACGAACCACATTAGCGATGCCGACCCGTTCCCGTTCGTGCACTTTCTCGTTGAGCAGGGAATTTATCCAGCGATTCTTGGTAAGCAGGAGCTCTTTCGTGTGCCGGTGCTTCGTCACATTTTGACGGCGCTTGGCGTGATCCCCGTGCATCGCGGCACCGTTGATGCGAAGAAGTCACTCGCCGAAGCGCTCGCGGCCCTCGAGGCGGGCAAATGCGTCGTCATTTATCCGGAAGGCACCCACACGTTCGACCCGGAGTTGTGGCCCATGACGGCGAAAACCGGAGCCGCGCGGTTAGCCCTCATCTCTGGTGCACCAGTCGTTCCAATCGCGCAGTGGGGCGCCCACAAGTTTCGTAACCCGCACTCCGGGAAGTTCCGCTTTCGGCGGTTCCGCTCGCAGGTGCTCGCCGGTGACCCGGTCGACCTGTCAGAATTTGCTAGCAACCCCACCGACTCGGCTGCTGTTGCCGGAGCGACGGCGCAAATCACCCGCGAGCTCACCCTCCTTCTCGCGCAGTTGCGTGGGGAGGAGCCGCCGGCTGAGCCATACGATCGTCGTCGCGGATCGCCGCGCACTAGGTACTGGACGAAGGGCGAAGAAAAGCGCATCTGGAACTAGTGATTCCCATGCGCTACCTGTTCGATCCCAAGACCGGACGGCAAACCCGAAACTAATCCGCCACCTGGAAAGTCAGAACATAGTCGGCGGAGAAATCGTGCGGCATCTCATCCCAAACGATCATCGTCTCGGTGACGAACGGAATCACCTCGCCAAAGCGAGCAGCCAGATCCCACGCCAGGGTAGTTGTCACACCCCTGTAACGGATGTTGGCGGCGTTAACGATGAAATACCCACCGGGCCGAAGCAACTGGGCAACCTGCGAGGCGATCGACGTGAGCGAATCCAAATACGACTCGTAATCGCCCGCCTCCAACTCATAACCCGTGAGCGGATCAACCGGGTGATGGTTCTTCGTGCGAAACGGGGGAGCAGTGAATACCAGATCAAAAGGACCCTCGACGAGCCGGTATAGCCCGCGGGAATCACCCTCAATCACGGTGGAGCGCGGCGCGCGCTTCCGGCAAATCGCCACGTGTTCAGGCAAGAGTTCGACTCCAACGGCCTCACGCCCGAGGTTCTCACACGCGAGGAGAGTCGTGCCGTACCCAGCGAAGGGATCGAGCACTCGGCCACCAGCAGGGGAGGCAGCCGCAATAATTTTTTCCGCGAGGCTCACGGGGAAGTGAATGTCCTCGACCTCGCCAACAGAGAGCCGGTCTGCTGTCCCAGTCGATTCTGCAGACACGCCGGGCAGATTGAGGCGGTCAGAGTGGAGTTCACGAAGAGAAGCTTGAAAATATCTAGGTAAGGGACCGCGATACGACACAACGTAAGCGTACCCGCTCGCCAAGGAGGTAGCCTGAACACGATGACTAACAAAATTCGCGTAGCAGTCCTGTTCGGGGGTACGTCTTCCGAGCACGGGATTTCCTGCGTCACCGCAGCCGGAGTTCTCTCTGCCCTTGACCGAGAAAAATTCGAGGTGGTCCCCATCGGGATCACGCTCGATGGCCATTGGGTGCTGACTGCGGACGACGCTGAAAAGTTTCGTATCGAAGGCGACACCGTCCCGGAAATTAAGGACGGCGATGGCGCAGCTATCACTATCGGCCTCGGTAAGGATGTCCAAAGTATCGTTACGGTTGATTCGGCAACCGGAGCCACCAAAATTCTCGGCGCGGAGAACGTCGACGTCGCATTTCCGCTGCTCCACGGCCCCAACGGGGAGGATGGCACGATCCAGGGTCTTTTCGAGATGGCCGGTCTGCCCTACGTCGGCTCGGGTGTGCTCGCCTCTGCCGTCGCGATGGATAAGCACTACATGAAGGTTGTGCTCCAAGCTGCCGGGCTCAAGGTGGGACCGTTTGAAGTCATCACCGATGCCCAGTGGAAAGCCGACGAGCGGGCAGCAATCGATCGGGTAAGCACGCTGGAATTCCCCGTGTTCGTCAAACCGTGCCGCGCGGGCTCATCCATCGGCATCACCAAGGTCAACGATCCAAGCGGGCTCAAAGCAGCGATCGACGAGGCACGCGAACACGACCCGAAGGTGATCATCGAGGCCGGTATCGACGGGCGAGAAATCGAGATCGCCGTCCTTGATTCAATCGAGGGAGAGGCGCGAACGACGCTGCCCGGTGAGATCATCGTCAGCGATGACCACGAGTTCTACACGTATGAGGCAAAGTATTTTGACGCCGATGCCGCGACCCTGGTGTGGCCCTCGGAGCTCCCTGACGGGGTAGCCGAAGCGGCGCAGGCGCTGGCGCGAGATGCGTTCAACGCGCTCTCGTGTGAGGGTCTCTCGCGCGTCGACCTGTTTTACGGCGATGACGGCGAACTGTACGTCAACGAGATCAACACGATGCCCGGTTTCACACCGATCTCGATGTATCCGCTCATGTGGCAGCGCAGCGGCCTCACCTACACCGAGCTCATCACTGAACTCATCGAACTCGCGCTCGCGCGCCCGAAGGGCCTGCGGTGAAACGCTCGAAGATCGCAGCGCTCGTAGCGGGGGCGGCCCTGGTCCTCACGGCGTGCGGAAGCCCGGTCGAACTCGACCCAACCCCGTATGCGAGCGATCCGGTGTGCGCGCGGGTGCTCATCGCGATGCCCGATGAAATTGCGGGCGCAGAACGGCGAGACACGACAAGCCAAGCCTCGCGCGCGTGGGGCGATCCGCCAATCACGGTGCGCTGCGGCGTCACACCGCCCGGGCCAACCACTGACAGGTGCGTCACAGCGATCGACGCGGCGGGTCGCAGCATCGACTGGGTCATGCGAGAGATCGGCGATAAAGACGTCGATGAAAACACGTGGCATTTCACAACCTACGGGCGCGTGCCTGCGATCGAAGTAGTCGTTCCGGTGGAGTACGCTGGTACGGACGCAACCGGCGTCCTGGGGATTCTCGGAGAACAAATCTCGCAAATCCCAGCAACACGAGAGTGTCTATAGGGCAAATTACATGACGTTGACCGTTGCTGATTTAGACGAAGCAGAGTTACTCGAGCGAATCATTCCGCTCCTGCCGCAAGGCCACCGCACCGTGACCGGACCCGGCGATGACGCCGCGATCCTCAACGTGCCCTCGGGCCAAGCGGTGATCTGCACCGATGTGCTCGTTGAAGGCCACCACTTCCGCACCGACTGGTCCACACCGCAGGACATCGGCTACCGCGCAGCGGTGCAAAACCTCGCCGACATTGCCGCGATGGGGGCAAACCCGACGGGCATGGTCGTTGGACTCGTGCTTCCGCAAGATACCCCGGTTGCGTGGGTTGAAGGCATCGCCGAAGGCCTCGCGCAGGCCACAGAGCCCGCGGGCGTTGGCGTCATCGGGGGAGACCTCGTCGCGGGCGAACAGCTCGTCATCGCGGTGACCGTGCACGGCGAAACGTTCGCTCAACCCGTGTTGCGTTCGGGCGCCGAGGTCGGCGATGTCGTCGCCGTTGCCGGCACGCTCGGCAAGGCGGCCGCAGGGTACGCGCTCAAAGCAGCAGACGCCCAATTCGACCCGGACTCCGAAGAAGCCGAACTGGTTCACGCGTTCCGCCGCCCCGTACCGCCGCTGAGCGCGGGCGTCGCCGCGGTCGCCTCTGGCGCCACTGCCATGATGGATATCTCCGACGGGCTCATTAAGGACGCGCGCCGCCTCGCGAAGGCCAGCGAGGTCACAATCGACCTCGACTCCAGCGCGTTCACGGGCGACATCGCAGGCGTCGAAGCAGCCCGGGCGCGGCTCGAAGCCGACGAACGCACCGCGTTCTCATGGGTGCTCACCGGCGGGGAAGACCACGGCCTGCTCGTCACGTTCCCTGCAGATGCTGAGCTCTCCGAGGACTTCCGCATCATCGGCCGCGTCACTGAGCGGGGCACAGATCTCGTCACGATCGACGGCGAAGCCCCCGAAATCACCGACTCCGGCTGGGATCACTTCGACAAGCGCTAACGCCACACACCCACCCTCGCTTGTGTGATGGAGATCACGCGCTATCCTAAAGCCATGAATATTTTAGAGGTGATTCGACGTAAGGGGAGCGAGGTTCTCGGTATCGCTCCCGAG
>CAYVDF010000116.1:0-5839 GCA_964450475.1 uncultured Pseudactinotalea sp. | reverse complement strand
GAGCAACGCGTTGGTGATGGCGAGGGAGAAGAAGAAAAACGCCGTCAATCCGCTCGTCATGCCTGCGGCGACCCAGCCAACACCCGCGAGTGCGAGATTAACCGCTGGGCCGGCGAAGGCAACCGCGGCGGACACCCCTGGCGTATCGATACTGCCGCGGAACGACGTGTGGCCGCCGGTCAGGGTGATGACGTACTCGTGGACGGGGATGTCAAAGTGCTGGGCGGTGAGGCCGTGAGCGAGTTCGTGAAGGAGCACGCTGAGCGCGAGCATGAGCGGGATGGTCGTCGCGGCAAGGAGCGCCGGCCCGAAGTTCAAGCCGGTGCGAGCCTGCACGATCGGGGTAAACACGTACGTCATAATCGCGACGATGAGCACCCACCCGGCCGTGAGGATGACCGGCACCCCATTGACGGTGCCGATACGTAGGCCTCTCGTGCGTCTCATTATGCTGCGCGGCCGGTTGCGAGCGGCAGGAGGTCGTGCGGCGTGACACCGGCGAGGGTGGGGATGAGCACGTAGTCCGGTGAGACCGGTAGTTGCTGGTGAGCGGGCACGCCAAGAGTCCACGCACCCGAGGCCGCAGCCGAGGTGACCCCCGGAATGGAATCTTCAATGGCTACTGCATGTTCGACGTCCACACCCAGACGCTCGGCGGCAAGCAGGTAGGGCTCGGGGTGCGGTTTGCCGTGCGTGACCTGGTCGCCGGTGATGACCGCCTGGAAGAGGCCGTCTGGGAGCATGTCGAGGACGACGTCGGCGAGACTTTGGTACGACATCGTGACGAGGGCACACGGGATCTGATGGTCCGCGAGCGCGGTGAGTAGTTCGACGGCGCCAGGGCGCCAGCCCGCGGTGCCATCGCCGACGAGGCGTACCATTTCGGCGATGAGCTCATCGATGAGGAGGTCGGGATCGGCGTCGATGCCTGTGAGGTCGCGGAAGGTGAGGATGGATTCGCTGAGTGCATGGCCGATGAGCGCCTCGCCCATCTCCAATGTCCAATGAGCGCCGTAGCGGGCGGCGAGGTTGACTTCGGCGGCAAGCCATTGCGGCTCGGTATCGATGATCGTGCCGTCCATATCCCACAACACGGCCGCCGGGAGGCCAGAAGACCGAGACAAAACGTTATTCATGGTTTGTTCATCGTCTCACAGATCGCGGTTAGGCTGGGAGTGTGACCAATCCACAACACGCCGCCGACCTGCCCCCTGTTCTCATCGCTGCCTTCGATGGGTGGAACGATGCGGGGTCAGCGGCGACGGCTGCCGTGGAGTTGCTCGCCGAGGGGTGGGGCGCCGTGCCAATCGACACGCTCGACTCTGAGGATTATCACGATTTTCAGGTCAATCGCCCGATCACAATGGTCGATCCCGAGGGCAACCGCCGTCTCGAATGGCCCGATACCACGATTTCGATTGCGCGCTCTTCCAGCGGGCGCCGGGTCTTGTTCGTTCAGGGAGTGGAACCGTCGTTGCGGTGGCGTAGCTTCGCCGATGAGATCATTGCCTCGGCGCACACCTACGGCGTTGAGCTCCTCATCGGTGTAGGCGCGCTCCTCGCTGATACGCCACACTCCCGGCCGATTCCCGTGCACCGCTCCAGCGAAGACCCCCGGATCCAGCACGAACTTGGCATCGAACGTTCCGATTACGAGGGGCCCACCGGGATCCTTGGCGTACTCGGCCACCTCGCCACGGAGCGGGGCATCCCGTCGATGTCGGTGTGGGCGGCGGTCCCCCACTACGTAGCCCAGCCGCCTTCACCCAAAGCAACGCTCGCGCTCGTCGGCGCGCTCGAGGAGACGCTTGGGGAGCCCGTCCCAACGGCTGACCTTGAAGAAGAGGCTCGTGCCTGGCAGCGCGGTGTCAACGAGCTTGCGCAGGAGGATCCGGAGATCTCCGATTATGTACGCGCTCTCGAAGAGGCGAAGGACACCTCCGAGCTTCCCGAAGCCTCAGGTGAGGCGATCGCGCGCGAGTTTGAGCGGTATCTGCGCCGGCGTGATGACGGCGATTAGTCGCCTAGCGTTTTGATCCCCAGCAGCGCATCGGCCGCTGCCACAATGAGACGACGGTCCTCGTCTTCCATTCGGCCACTGGTGGCCCACTCATCGATGACCTTGAGCGCGCTCGGGGTACCTAGGTCGTTGGCGAGGTGTTCGCGGATCAGCGCGAGCGCCGTTTCACCGGTCATGCCCTCAGACCTGGTGGCGGCAGTGGCGATCTGCTCGCGCCACGACGCGAGACGTTCCCGGGCGGCGGCAAGGGCCTCATCGGTGTACTCCCATTCGCGGCGGTAGTGGTTGCTCAGCAGGAGGATGCGGATGGCATCTGCCTCGACGCCCTCCTGCAACAACTTCGAGACGAAGATGAGGTTGCCGAGTGATTTGCTCATCTTTTCGCCCTGGTAGGAGATGAGCGAGGCATGCATGTTGACGTCGATCGGATCTGCCTCACCCGTAAGGAGACGCAGGTGCGAGGTCGACATGTCGTGGTGTGGGAACACGAGATCCTGCCCTCCTCCTTGGAGGCGGAACGGAACCGAGAGGTACTCGCGGGAGATGATCGCGCACTCGATGTGCCACCCAGGCCGGCCCATGCCAAGCTCCCCGCCATCCCAACCAGGTTCACCCTCGCGCTGACCCCGCCACAGCAACGGGTCGAGCACGTTGCGTTTGCCCGGGGTCTGCGGGTCTCCGCCGCGCTCGGTGAAGAACTCCAGTTGCGTTGAGGCATCGAGGTTGCCAATCGACCCGAACTGCGGATCCTTCGACAGGTCCGCGTAAACATCCTGGCCGACCCAGTACGCATCCCCATTTGCGAGCATGTCTCGCACGCCTTGGGCGATGAGGTCCATGCTCTCGACGACGCCGACGTAGTGCGTCGGTGGGATCACGCTGAGCGCTTCCATGTCCGAGCGGAACAAGTCGGTTTGGCTCACGGCCAAGTCACGCCAGTCGGTACCGGTCGCTTCAGCGCGCTCCAGCAGCGGGTCGTCAATATCGGTGACGTTTTGAACGTAGGTGACCTCGTGGCCGGCGTCCTTCCACACCCGCACAAGGGTGTCGTAGGCGACGTAGGTCGCGGCATGTCCAAGGTGGGTGGCGTCGTACGGAGTGATCCCGCAGACGTACATTCCACCCCCGGGCACCTCAATAAGGGTCTTGCTCGCAGTGTCAAAGATCTTCGGCGTTTGCCCTATCCCGGGAAGGGCGGGCACTGAGGTCTCGTTCCATGCATGCACCCACCCAGACTATCGCAGATGTTGAAGCGTCAACTGCTCCGCAGAACTCACCGGATCCCTTCGCTACTCTTATAGGCATGCAATTACGCCATGTTGGCTCTAGCGGGCTGCGAGTCTCCCCGATTGGTTTGGGCACCCTCACGTGGGGGCAAGATACCGATGTTGACGACGCCGCCGCCTCCCTCAGGTCGTTTCTCGATGCGGGCGGGAACCTGATCGATACCGCCGGCTCCTACGGCTCAGGGAGCGCCGAGTCGACCATTGGCACGTTGCTCGCCTCCGACTTTTCCCGCGATGACCTCGTGATCGCCACGAAATCCGGGGTTCGTGATGGTACCGCCGACGCCTCCCGTGGAAACCTCATTGCTTCCCTCGATGCCTCCCTTGCGCGGCTTGGCACCGATTACGTCGATCTGTGGTTCATCCAGGGTCCCGACCCGAACACTCCCCTCCGGGAGTCGCTCTCGGCGCTGCGTTACGCCGTCTCCTCAGGCCGCGCCCGCTATGTCGGCATCTCCAACTTTCCTGCGTGGCAAACAGCACAAGCCGCTACCCTGCTCGAATCCGACATCAGCCTGAGCGCCGTGCAGGTCGAATACTCCCTCCTCGCCCGCGACGTCGAATTCGAAGTTCTCCCCGCTGCTGACGGCCTTGGACTTGGCGTCATCGCGTGGTCACCACTTGGCCGCGGCGTGCTCACCGGCAAGTACCGCCACTCCGTCCCGGCCGATTCCCGCGCCGCCTCACCGCACCTTCGCGGATTCGTTGAGCCCTACCTCACCCAGGGTGCACGCTCGATCGTCGAGGCGGTGCACGCTGCAGCCCAGGGCCTGGGCCGCACCCCGGCAGAGGTCGCCCTCGCATGGACCCGCGACGCCCCCGGCATCACCTCAGCCCTCGTGGGCGCACGCACGGCGGCACAACTCGCCGGCCTGCTCACCGCAGTCGACGTCGAACTACCCGCGGAAATTCGCGCCGTCCTTGACGAAGTCTCCTGACCTAGTCCTCTTCCTCGTCGTCATCGTCGGCCTCGTCATCGGCGTCTAGATCGTCGTCCTCATCTAGCTCGTCGTCATCGTCGAGGTCGTCATCATCGTCGTAGCCGTCGAGATTATCGAGCGGTGTATCCACACCCGTTTCCTGAAATAGCGCCTCATCGTAGTTGTCGAAGGCATCGCCGAGCGCCTCAGCAGCGTCAAGCACCTCATCAGCATCGGGATCGTGGGTCTCCAACGCGAGCTCCATGTGCTCGGTGAGCGCTTGGATGAGTTCGTCTAACGCGGTACGCGGATCAATGGCCATGCACTGAACAGTATCGCGATTTCGCCGATAACGGGAGGTTTCCGTATAACGTTTAGGCAGCTCAGCCGCGCCCGATTGATTGACGGCGTAACTCACCTTTTGTGGTTACAGTATTGGCATGGCGAAAGTTGAGTATGAAGTTCGGGTCATCAGCCTTCCTCGGAGCGCTAACCGAACCCACATCCGCTCACTCTTGGCCGAAGAGGCGGAGTATGGGCATTGGGAACTCACCCGTCACCGCATCTATATGGGCGGGCACCGTAAGGTGTGGCTGCGCCGCAAGATTATTCGCGTGCGTTCAACCTTCGACCCCGACCTCGCCTACCAGCCCTAGGCGTCGCGCAGGAATCGGGAAAGTACCCGAACCCCGAATTCGATCGCGTCCACGGGTACCCGCTCGTCAACTCCGTGGAACATGCCTGCAAAGTCCAACTCGGGTGGCAGGCGCAGCGGAGCGAAACCGTATCCGGTGATTCCTAGGCGCGAGAGCGACTTGTTGTCGGTTCCACCCGAGAGCATATAGGGCAGCACTGCTGCACCTGGATCTTCCGCGTCGAGGGAGCGCATCATCTGATCGACGAGGGTCGTTTCAAACGATGCCTCCACGGCGACATCGCGGTGGATGTCTTCCACGCGGATGTCCGGGCCGGCGAGCTCGCGGATCTTTCGGAGCGCCATCTCTTCTTCCCCTGGAAGGAAGCGTAGGTCAACTGCTGCCGTCGCGGTTCCAGGGATGACGTTCGCTTTGTAGCCGGCAGCCAGCTGCGTGGGGTTCGCTTGGGTCTTGATCGTGGCCCCGACGAACTTCGCTGCTGGACCGAGCGCCGCGAGTGCTGCATCGATCGCGGCTGGGTCTTCGGGATCGAACTTAATGCCCGCTATGTCGGAGACCCCGGTGAGGAGCCGTTCCACTGTTGGGTGGAGCGCGGCGTCAAACGAGTGCGCACCGATCCTCGCGATCGCGGCGGCGAGCTGGGTCACTGCGTTGTCCGTGTTGATTTGAGATCCGTGCCCCGCTGTGCCTTCTGCCAAGAGCCGCAGCCACGCGAGTCCCTTCTCAGCGGTTTGGAGCAGGTAGACGCGCCGGCCATTGACCTCGACGGAGAATCCGCCCACCTCGCTGATCGCTTCGGTCGCACCTTCGAAAAGTTCGGGGTGGTTCTGCACCATCCAGCGCGCGCCGTAGACGCCGCCGGCTTCCTCATCAGCGAAAAACGCGACGATGAGATCCCGCGCAGGCTGCCAGTTATTAATCTTCATGTCGCGCACGGCGGCGAGCATCATCGCCACC
>CAYVDF010000115.1:0-5920 GCA_964450475.1 uncultured Pseudactinotalea sp. | reverse complement strand
CGTCGATGCTGGTGCGGGGGTCCTTCACATCGTCAAGAACTACACCGGCGACGTGCTCAACTTTGAGATGGCTGCCGAGCTCGCCGAGATGGACGGCATCACCGTCGAGCAGGTCATTGTTGACGACGACGTGGCCGTGGAAGATTCCCTCTACACCGCCGGCCGGCGTGGGGTTGCTGGCACGGTCCTCGTCGAAAAAATTGCCGGCGCCGCCGCCCGCCAAGGGCGCTCGCTCACTGAGGTCGCCGAGATCGCACGCGAGGTGATCGCCAACGTGCGCTCGATGGGTGTGGCGCTCACGCCGTGCACCGTGCCGGCCCAGGGCGTGGCCTCGTTTGAACTCGATGAGAATGAAATCGAAATCGGCATTGGGATCCACGGCGAACCCGGCCGCCACCGCATCGCGATGGAAGGAGGAAACGAGATCACGGATCGCCTCCTTGATCCAATCCTCGCCGACATGCACCTTGGGAAGTCCGATCGCGTGCTCCTGTTCGTCAACGGCATGGGTGGCACGCCCGCCTCCGAGCTGTATATCGTGTACGGGCACGCACGCACCCGCTTAGAGCAAGCCGGGGTGGAGGTTGCGCGATCACTCGTAGGCAACTACACCACAGCCATCGACATGCACGGATGTTCCATCACCGTGCTGCGACGCAGCGATGAGCTCACCACGTTGTGGGATGAACCGGTGAACACAGCCGCACTGCGTTGGGGGATGTAAATGAGCCTAGATACCCAATGGGCGATCAACTGGATCACCGCCGCTGCCCGCGTTATTGGAGAACACCGTGATGCCCTCACCGAACTCGACCGCGCCATCGGTGATGGTGACCACGGGGAAAACATGGACCGGGGATTCTCCGCGCTCGCCCAAAAACTCGTGACCGACCCACCCGATTCCATGTTTGAGACGCTCAAACTCGCCGCGACAACGATCATGTCGACGGTCGGGGGAGCAGCAGGCCCGCTTTATGGCACCGCATTTCTTCGCCTCGCCAAAGCGGTGGAGCAGGCGGAAGACCGCGACGGCCAGCTCGATGCCGATGCCGTCGCCAAGATGCTCGCCGCCGGGCTCGAGGGCATCGTCGCCCGTGGCAAGGCAGAATTCGGGGATAAGACGATGGTGGATGCGTGGGGCCCGGCCGCCGATGCCGCGCGCGAGGTCGCACGCTCAGGGGGCAGCGCCGCCGCTGCTCTGCGCGCCGCGAGCGAAGCAGCCTATGCTGGCGCGGAGGCAACCGAGCCGCTGCAGGCGAGGAAGGGCCGCGCCTCGTACCTCGGCGAACGCGCGATTGGCCACCGCGATCCCGGGGCTGAATCGACCGCCCTCATCCTCCTCATGGCAGCGGAAGTCGCCGGCGAATGACCACGGTGCGTGTGAGCCTCGTGCTCGTTTCTCACTCTGGCAACCTCGCCCGCGGGGCCGCCGAGGTGTCGGCCGAGATGGCACCCGGCGTCACGATCGCTGCGGCTGGGGGCACAGCAGAAAACACGATCGGCACGAGCTACCCCAGAGTCCGCGAACAGGTGAGCAATCTACGGGAGGCGGGATTCGACGTCCTCCTGCTCAGCGACATAGGTTCAGCGGCGATGGTGGCAGACATGGTGGCGGAAGAATTCGGCGAGGGAGTACGCCACGCAGAGGCACCGTTCGTTGAAGGCGCCGTGGCGGCCGCAGTTGCAGCCCATAGTGGAGCCGATCTCGATACTGTCGCCGCTGCGGCCTCGGAGGCAGGCGCGCAGTTCACCCCGGCCACGAGTGTCGGTGCACCGGCGAGCGCCGCCGAACCGGCTGAGGATGAACTGGTGGAAACACTCGTGTTGAGAAACACTCTCGGCCTCCATGCACGCCCCGCAGCGATGGTTGCGCGCATCGCTGCTGCTTACGACGCCAAGGTCTTGCTCAACGATACTGATGCCTCCTCGGTCCTCGCCCTCATGGGATTAGCGCTGCCTGGGGGAGCGGAAGTTGAGCTGCGTGCGAGTGGGCGCCAAGCGAAAGAGGCGCTCATGGCTTTGGTCCCACACTTTGAGGAGGGTTTTGGTGAAGAATAGAGGTACGCCTACTAGGTAAGGAGGTCAAGCATGAGTGTCATCCCAGAAGCATGGCGGCGCCCGGACCCAAACGAGGAACCGGTCACACTGGCTGACGAAGTTGAGGCCCCAGTGACCAAGGGTGAGGATTACAAAGCCCGCACACCGCGCCGGGATTTGGAGGGCGAGGCAACCGAAGCGGATGTTCTCGACCAGGCAGCCGTGGTGTGGGGCGAGGACGAGGACGAACGGGATCTGGGGTAACCTGCAACCGTGACTGCTCCCCAAGGTGAGATCAACACTCGCTCGTATTTACAACTGTTTAACCGGGCGACCCTAGGTATCGAAATCATCGTCATCTTCATCGCTGGCCTAACGGCGTATGGCCTGAGGATGGCTCCCACCACGCACGTGTGGATAACCACGGGCGTGGTGGCTTTTTTGTGTGTGATTGCTCTCGCACTCGTCCGCTTCCCGATAGGCCTCGGCTTCGCAGCCGTCGTGCAAATGCTGCTCATTTTGTCCGGGTTCTTTATCCCGACGATGTGGTTTTTAGGGAGTGTTTTCGCCGTTATCTGGATCGTCGGCATCATCATGGGGCACCGCATTGATCGGGAGAAACGCGAATACATGCGCACCCACCCAGATGAGTATCCCGAAGTGGCTGAGGGCGGCTACCCGATAGGGTAGGCGCCATGACATCACGCACACTCGTTCTGATCAAGCCCGACGGCGTCGCACGCAACCTCGTGGGCCAGATCCTTGCCCGCATCGAAGCCAAGGGATACACCCTCGAAGCCCTCGAACTGCGCACCGCATCGCCCGAACTGCTCGCCGAGCACTACGCCGAGCATGAGGGTAAGCCCTTTTTCGCTCCCCTCGTCGACTTCATGGCCTCTGGCCCACTCGTCGCCGCCGTTGTTCGCGGCGATCGTGTGATTGAGGGCTTCCGCGCGATGGCCGGTGCAACCGACCCGACGGCGGCTGCGCCAGGCTCAATCCGCGGCGACTTTGGCCGCGACTGGGACGCGCCGGTTCAGCAGAACCTCGTGCATGGTTCGGACTCACCTGAATCGGCCGCTCGTGAGATCGGACTGTGGTTCCCACATCTCTAGTCGCCGGCGCGCGCTAGGCTACTGGCGTGTACTTAAAAACCCTGACTCTGCGTGGATTCAAGTCCTTCGCATCCGCGACGACCCTGAATTTCGAGCCAGGGATCACCTGCGTTGTCGGACCCAACGGGTCGGGTAAGTCCAACGTCGTTGATGCCCTGGCCTGGGTCATGGGGGAGCAGGGAGCGAAATCTCTGCGCGGCGGCGCTATGGCCGACGTCATCTTCGCAGGCACCTCATCGCGCCCACCGCTCGGGCGTGCTGAGGTCTCCCTCACGATTGACAACTCCGATGGCGCCCTTCCCATCGACTACACCGAGGTGACGCTCTCGCGCACGCTGTTTCGCAACGGCGGCAGCGAGTACGCAATCAACGGCAGCCCCTGCCGACTCCTCGACATCCAAGAGCTGCTCTCAGATACCGGCATGGGCCGGGAGATGCACGTCATCGTCGGCCAAGGCCAGCTCGATTCAGTGCTCTCAGCGACGCCGGAAGACCGCCGTGCGTTCATCGAAGAAGCGGCAGGGGTGCTCAAGCACCGCCGCCGCAAAGAAAAGGCGTTGCGCAAGCTTGACTCGATGGAGGCGAACGTCGCGCGCCTCACCGACCTCGTCGGGGAAATTCGCCGTCAACTTGGCCCGCTAGCCCGCCAAGCAGAGGTCGCCCGCAAAGCCCACGTTGTGCAAGCCGAACTGCGCGACGCCCGCGCCCGGCTCCTCGCCGATGACCTCGTGCAGATGCTCGCCAATCTCCAGGCCGAGCAAGCCGATGAAGCGGCGCTGAAGAAACGACGCGACGGGGTGGAAAAGGCCCAGAACGAGGCCCGCCACCGCCTCGCTGAACTCGAAGCCGCCGCGGCGAAGGCCGCGCCACAAATTAACGAGGCCGCCGAGATGTGGTTTCGCCTCTCCTCAGTGCGTGAACGCCTCCGCGGAACTGCGACGCTCGCCGAAGAGCGGCTACGCCTGCTCGGATCTGGCGACATCGACCACCAAGGCGAAGCACGCGATCCCGACGACCTCGACAAGCAAGCCGCCCGCGCCCGCGAAGCCGAGCAGGAACTGCGCGAGGAACAACAACAGGCCGCCGATCGACTTGCTGCGCTCATCGCCGAACGCAAAGAACGCGAAGCCGAGGCCGCCGATGCGGAGAGGGAACTCACCGCCGTCCACAGAGCGATGGCCGATCGGCGCGAAGGTCTTGCCCAACTCACCGGCCTCGTTAGCGCCAAGCGCTCACGCCTTGAAGCAACCGAGGCAGAGATCGAACGCCTTCGCGGCGCCCACACGCAGGCTCTTGCGCGGATGAACGATGCTCAGGAGCAGTACCGCGCGCTTGAACAGCAGGCCGTCGGGGCTGAATCTGGCGAGGAGGATCTGAAGGCGAGCCACGAACAGGCGCTCGTAACGCTCGATGAGCACGAGATCGCCGTCAATGACCTCCTTGAACGCGAGCGAGAAACTCAACGGGAGATCGCCGCGTGGCAGGCCCGCCTCGATGCATTGAACCTCACCCTCACGCGCCAGGATGCGACCGGCGCCCTCGTGGAAACCGGTGCCCCAGGAATCCTCGGCGCACTCGCCGACGACCTTCGGGTCGAGGCGGGATACGAGAACGCGATCGCCGCGGCACTTGGCCAATGGGCCGATGCCGCGATTGCTGACTCGGTTGAATCTGCCGCCGACGCGCTGCGCCACTCGCGCGAAACCGAGGCCGGGATCGCGAGCGTCATCATCGCCGGCGCTCACTCAGATGCTGAAGCGCCATCAGAGCCTCCGGTCGTTGGTCGGTGGGCAAACGAACTCGTTCGCCCGAGCGATCGGATCGCCGGCACGATTGCGCATATGCTCCGCGGCGTTGTTGTGGTTGACTCGCTCGCGACGGCACGTGAGGCTGCCTCAGCGGGCCTGACGGCTGTGAGCCAAGAAGGTGACGTCGTCTCTGCAACGCTCGCACGTGGCGGGCGACTCGGAGGCCCAAGCACACTCGAACTTCACGCGGCACGCGATGAGGCAGACGCCAAGATTTCAGAACTCCAGCAGGCTGCCGCCGCGATCCACGAGGCGCTCATCCCAGCGCGCGAGGCGCTGCAACTCGCGCAAACCGGCGTCGATGCGGCGCTGGCGGAGCTCAACGCCTCGAGTTCGAAACTCGCCGACGTCTCCCGCCGGCTCGCTGAGTTCGGCGCCCTCGCCCGTTCAAGCAGAAACGAAGCCGAACGCGCCGAGCAGGCGATCGAGCAAGCCGGGGACTCGCGGAGGGTGATATTAGAAGAACTCACCGAGCTCACCGACCGCCTCGATGCGCAGCAGGCGCAGCCGGAGGATTCTGCGGATCTGCCCGAGGCGACGACCCGCCGCGACGAAACGGCCGCTGCGGCCTCCGCCGCCCGCGGCAAGGAAACGGATGCCCGTCTCGCGCTGCGCACCGTTGAGGAGCGGATGCGCGCGATCACTGGCCGGGTGCAGTCGCTCGAACGTGCCGCGCGCACCGAACGGATGGCCCGCCAAGCCGCCGAGGAACGTGCCAAGAAGCGCGCCCGCCAGGCCCGTGCCGCCCGGACTGTTGCCGATGGCGCGGCGCGCGTGCTCCACGCCCTCGAAGGCTCCCTTGCGAAGGCCCAGGCGCAGCGCGACGTGCGCGAAGCCGAACGCACCGAGCGAGATGCCGCGATCATCGAGGTACGCAAGGCGATCGATGAGCTGAATAAGGAATACGCAGAGCTCACCGACGTCGTCCATAAGGATGAAGTCGCACGCGCAACACAACTG
>CAYVDF010000114.1:0-5921 GCA_964450475.1 uncultured Pseudactinotalea sp. | reverse complement strand
CGAGGGTGGTCTCATCGACATGGGTGTTGAGCACGGTATCGTGCGCAAGTCCGGCTCGTGGTACACCTACGACGGCGATCAGCTTGGTCAAGGTAAGGAAAACGTTCGCAACTTCCTCAAAGACAACCCGGATCTGGCGAACGAGATCGAGCAAAAGATTCTTGCAGCCCTCGGTATTGGAGCTCACGCGAAAGAGGAAGAAGCCGCTCCGGTACCAGCTGACTTCTGATGTTTCCTGACATCCCAGGTGGTGAGCCGCTGGATCCGACCGATCCTGCGGCACACGACGCCACGTTGGAGCACCTTCGCGGTCTCATAGCCAAGCACGAGGAAGGCTCTCCAGCCTCTTCGATGTCACCGGCCGACGATCCGGCCCCAGAGAAGAAGCCGAAACGCGCCGCGAAAACCGAGCTGCAAACACACGAAGAGTGGGTCGACCGAGGCCGCGAGATCGCGCTTCGCCAGCTGGGCTTTTCCGCCCGATCAAGCGAGCAGCTCCGGCAAGCGATGCTCGACCGCGACGTTCCGAGCGCAGCTGCGAACGAGGTCATCGAACGGCTCACCCGAGTCGGTCTCATCGATGACGAAGAGTACGCGGCAATGCTCGTACGCACGCGCCACGCAGAGCGGGGGCTCGCGCGCCGGTCACTCATGCTTGAGCTCGCCCGCAAGGGCATCGATTCGGCTACCGCCGAACGCGCGCTGGAGCAGATCGATGAGGCCGATGAGGATGAGGCTGCCAGGGAGCTCGTGCGCAAGCGCGTGCGTTCGATGCGCAACCTCGATCCCACCACTCGGCGTAACCGGCTCTATGGCACGCTGGGGCGCAAGGGATACGGTGCATCGGCAGCCCGTGCCGCGATCGACGCTGTGCTCACCGAAGAAGGCCTCGCCCTGTATTGATCACCACGTATCTGGGCTGAATGTTCGCGCAATCAAGCGTGTACCATGCACTGTGTGACAGCAACGCAGACCCCTCGCACATACATGGTGCGCACCCTTGGGTGCCAGATGAACGTCCACGACTCTGAACGGATGAAGGGACTACTCACCGAGGCCGGCTACATCGAAGCCGACACCGTCGGTGAAGGGGGCCTGCTTGATGAAGCGGCCGGCGCGGACGTCATTGTCATCAACACGTGCGCTGTGCGCGAGAACGCCTCAGATCGCCTGTATGGAAACTTGGGTCAGCTTGCTTCGCTGAAGAAGGAACGCCCAGGCATGCAGATCGCTGTTGGCGGGTGCCTCGCCCAGCAAGATCGCAACGGAATCGTTGAGCGCGCCCCGTATGTCGACGTCGTGTTCGGTACCCACAACATCGACGTGCTTCCCGTGCTGTTGGAGCGTGCCCGCCACAACGGCGAGGCTCAGGTCGAGATCGAAGAGGCGCTGAAGACTTTCCCTTCCACTCTTCCCACACGCCGAGATAGCGCATACTCGGCGTGGGTGTCGATCTCTGTGGGATGTAACAACACGTGCACATTCTGCATCGTGCCCTCGCTGCGCGGGAAGGAACGGGACCGCCGCCCAGGCGATATCCTCGCCGAGGTACAGGCGGTCGTCTCCCAAGGCGCGATCGAGGTGACCCTGCTCGGGCAGAACGTCAACTCCTACGGGGTCGGCTTTGGCGATCGTGGTGCGTTTGCCAAGCTCCTGCGCGCGTGTGGGCAGATCGATGGGCTAGAGCGGATCCGTTTCACCTCACCCCACCCCGCGGCGTTTACCGATGACGTCATTGACGCGATGGCCGAGACCCCAACCGTTATGCCTTCACTCCACATGCCCTTGCAGTCAGGCTCGGACGCGGTGCTACGTGCTATGCGTCGGTCGTACCGATCGAAAAAATTCCTCGGCATCCTCGACAAGGTGCGTGAACGCATCCCTCATGCTGCCATCACCACCGACATCATCGTCGGCTTCCCCGGTGAAACCGAAGAAGACTTCCAAGCCACCCTTGATGTCGTGGAAGCATCACGATTCTCCTCGGCATTCACGTTCCAGTACTCTCCGCGGCCTGGTACGCCCGCCGCGACGATGCCCGATCAGGTGCCCGCTGACGTCGTCACCGAACGGTATGGACGCCTCATCGAGTTACAAAACCGAATCTCCGCGGAAGAAAACCGCAAGCAGATCGGCCAGATCGTAGAGGTCATGCTCGCTGACCATCAGGGTCGTAAAGACGCAGCGACGTCCCGGATCACGGGTCGCGCCCGAGACAACCGTCTCGTTCACATCGGTCTGCCTGCGCACGTCGCGAACCTTCCCGCGTCCAAGCAACCTCGCCCAGGCGACGTTGCAACCGTGACGGTGACGGGAGCCTCCTCCCACCACCTCATCGCTGACTCCCCAGACTTCACGTGGCGACGTACCCCGGGCGGCGACGCGTGGGCTCGCGCCCAGGCGATGCCGGTTGAGCAGCAGGGGGCCACGACCGCCGTCTCACTCGGGATTCCGACGCTGCGCGTGCCATGATCGAGGTTGCACCGGGCTGCGTGCTCGCCGTCGTTGGGCCCACCGCGACAGGCAAGTCCGAGCTCGCCCTCGACCTCGCTGAGGCGCATGGCGGGGAAATCATCAACGCCGATTCAATGCAGCTCTATCGCGGTATGGATATCGGCACCGCCAAGGTGCCCGTCGATGAACGTCGTGGGATCGAACACCACCTGCTCGATGTCCTGAGCGTGCGCGAAGAAGCCTCCGTGGCGGCGTACCAAACCCAAGCACGCGCGATCATCGACGACCTCCTGGCTCGCGGGAGGGTGCCGATCCTTGTTGGAGGAAGCGGGTTGTATGTGCGGGCGGCGTTAGAAGACTTCGAGTTCCCGCCAACCGACCCCCACGTGCGCGCTCACTTTGAACACCGTGCCGAAACGGAAGGGCCGGGGCTGCTACACGATGAGCTCAGAGCCAAGGATCCCGAAGCGGCCGCGAGGATTGAACGCGCGAACACCCGCCGAATCGTGCGCGCCCTCGAAGTCATCGAACTAACAGGCAAACCGTTTTCGGCCTCGTTGCCCGATCCGACATACATTTACCCGACCACGGCGATCGGAATCGCCGTCGACACTCCCGAACTTGATGCCCGGATCGCTCAGCGGGCCGCGCAGATGTTCGCCTCCGGTCTCATCGAAGAGACCGAGCACTTGCTCACGCTCGGACTTGCCGAGGGGAAAACGGCGAGCAAGGCCGTTGGATACGCCCAAGCGATCGACGTCATTGAAGGCCGCACAACGATCCCGGAGGCAATCGAGGCGACCGCCCTCGCCACCCGCCAACTTGCCCGCCGCCAACGCACGTGGTTCCGCCGTGACCCCAGAATCGAATGGATAACCCGATGATCACTCTCGTCAAAGGCATCAGCTCGGGCACGACCGCGCTCATCCACCGAGGCCCGCTGCCCAGCGAAACAAGCGCACGAGACATTCTCGACCCGGTCCGAGGTATCGGCGCCGACCTCCTTGTGACGACCGGAGCGGGCGTGCGCGCGTACACGATGACGGGTGAGATCACTCCGCCGGCGGCTGCGCTCCGGTTGGCTGCCGCACTCTCCTCCTCTGACGACGAGCGCGCGTCCATCGAGATGGAGGTCGACGGAAGAGGCGTTGCGGTGGGGATCGATGGCGGTGAGTACGCCATCAACCACGGACCATGGTCGATTAGCGGGGGAGCCCCGGCGATCGCAGCGGGCCACGACCGGTTGGTCAGCCTCGCCGGTGTTGAAGGCACCCGCCCAGGGCTCGGGGTTGACGTGGGGGAGCACCTAGTCGCCGTCGTCGCACTCGGATCAAGCGAGGAGCTTGGCTCGCTCGACCTCACCGAAGCGCCTGCACAAACGGCCGCTGAGGGGCAGCCAGGTGCACTCGCGGCAGACATCGTGTGCGCGCTCACGATCTTGGGCGAACGCTCCGTCGATCTCACCGACGATGCCGGCGCGGTCGTTGGAAGCCAAACGATCGGCGCGGTGCAGGTCCGTGCCTACGAGTCTGATACGGGCGAGGTGTACTCCGGTGACGAGGTCGCCGTGGCTGCCGCCGCCGCAGCGCGCACATGGCTTGGCGAGGCGAGCGCTAACGAATGGATCGTCGTCTTTGGTGCCGGAAACGCTCGTGTCATGCTTGGTGAGAACGCGGTCGTTGCGGCAAGCGCAGAGATCTTCGCCTCGATCGAGTTCACCCCCGCAGGTTAGGGGCGGCGAACCTCGAGCACGCGAAAGCCCTGGCGGCTACCAATGCGCTTGACCACAAAGGCGAGCTCTGATGCGATCCACTTGTGAAGTGAGTCCCCACCGAGGTTCTTATTAGCGACGAGGTACGCCACGCCGTCCTCACTCAAACGAGGAAGCCACGTGCGCATGATCTCGTGAAGCACGGCCTTGCCCACGCGGATCGGTGGGTTCGACCAGATGACGTCGCACGTGAAGTCGGGTTCGGCAGCGAGAAAATCCTCAACGAGGTAGGCCCGAGCGTTGGAGAGACGGTTGCGCTGAAGATTCTGATTGGTCAGATCGACGGCGCGGGGGTTCGCGTCAACCCCGATGACGCGCAGACCCGGGCGCTCATCGGCGAGAGCCATCGTCAGAGGCCCCCAGCCGCAACCAATGTCGAGGGCAGTGCCCTCGCTGGGTGGCTCAGGCACGAGTTCGAGGAGAACTTTGGTGCCGGGATCGACCCGGTTGCCCGAGAACACGCCCTTGTCGGTGAGCACGTCAAAGCCCGTGCCGCGCAGGGCCACATGGCGTTCCTTGACCTCGGAGGCACTCGCGTCGGCGTCGGGGCTGAAATAGTGAGACACGGGGCTAGTTTACGCGGCAAGAGTAGCGAAATAAGTGGTCGCTGCGGGATTAATCGTGTAAGAGTGGTAACAGGCCAAGAGATTAGGAACGTATGCCTGCGACAAACTCCGATGACCGCGCCGATGAACTCGTCGCCCGAATCCTTGCCCGAGCAGGGACAGCACTCCAAGAGGGTGCCACCGATGGTGACCACGAGGGCGATGAGCTCGATCTTCAGGAGCGGGCGGCGCTCACCCGCGTAAGTGGCCTCTCGACGGAGTTGGCCGACGTCGCCGATGTCGAACAGCGCGAGCTGCGCCTCGAGCGGGTTGTGCTCGCCGGGATTTACACCTCGGGCACAGCGGAAGCCGCGGAGCAGTCGCTGCGTGAGCTTGCTGCCCTCGCGCACACGGCCGGGTCGGAGGTTTTGGACGGCGTGATTCAGCGCCGCTATGCACCTGACCCCGCGACGTATCTCGGCTCGGGTAAAGCCCGTGAACTCGCCGACCTCGTTGCCGCCACCGGCGCCGACACCGTCATCATCGATACCGAACTCGCTCCCTCTCAGCGCCGCGGTCTGGAAGACGTCGTCAAGGTCAAAGTCATCGACCGTACGACGTTGATTTTGGATATTTTCGCGCAGCACGCCAAATCCAAAGAAGGAAAAGCGCAAGTCGAGTTAGCCCAGCTCGAATACCTGCTCCCGCGCCTGCGCGGGTGGGGTGAATCGATGTCGCGCCAGGCTGGTGGTCAGGCTGCCGGTGGTGAAGGTATCGGATCGCGTGGGCCTGGTGAAACAAAAATCGAACTTGATCGGCGCCGGATTCGCAGCCGCATGGCAAAGCTCCGCCGCGAGATCGCAGCGATGGCGCCGGCCCGAGAGATCCAACGTCAATCTCGCAAGGCCGCGCGGATCCCATCGGTCGCGATTACCGGCTATACCAACGCCGGGAAATCTTCGCTCCTCAACCGCATTACCGGCGCGGGGGCCCTCGTTGATAACCAACTATTCGCCACCCTTGACCCGACGGTGCGTAAGGCTCACACCCCCGATGGGCGCGAGTTCACGATCGCCGACACGGTCGGGTTCGTGCGCCAACTCCCGACCTCACTCGTTGAAGCCTTCCGCTCAACCCTCGAGGAGGTCGCC
>CAYVDF010000113.1:0-5951 GCA_964450475.1 uncultured Pseudactinotalea sp. | reverse complement strand
GGGGTCATGCCCGACTTGACGGTGTTTGGCAAGGTCATCGCGGGTGGCTACCCAGGCGCAGGTGGGTTGGGCGGCAAAAAGGAGTACATGAAGTACCTCGCCGCGGGCATCCAGACCGGGGACAAGACCAAGAGGGCGCTCGTCGGTGGCACCTTGGCCGCGACACCCCTATCTTCCGTGGCCGGCTATTACACGCTCAAGGAGATCGCAGAGACCGGCGCGTGCCCGATCGGCGATCGCATGACCGATGGCCTCCAGGCGCTCATCCGCAAACATGGCCTGCCGTTCGTGGCGTACAACCAGGGCGCGGTGTGCCACCTAGAGACGGTCGGCACGATGCACTTCACGGTCGACTGGAAACGCCCGTGGACAATCCCGCACCTGTTGGACGAAACCTCCAAGCGCAAGAAAGAGATGGAGCACATGGGGGCTGCGTACATGGCGGAAGGTGTCGTAACCCTCGCGGGCAGCCGCCTGTACACGAACGCCGCCTACACCGATGACGACATCGATGGCGCGCTCGCGGCGTTCGATCGCGTCTTCGACCACGTGGTCAAGATGTGATCGACACTCTCAGGTCGCGACCTTAGGCGCCGGCTGCGAGGATCTCCGCGATCTGTACCGTGTTGAGCGCGGCGCCCTTACGAAGGTTGTCGTTCGACAAAAACATCGCGAGCCCCTTCCCCTCCGGCGCGGAGAAGTCCGCGCGGATGCGGCCAACGTAGGTCGGGTCGTTTCCGGCCGCCTGGAGCGGGGTCGGCACGTCGACGAGGGCAACGCCAGGTGCGTTCGCGAGGATTTCTTTCGCCTGCTCAGGCGTAATGTCACGCTCGAACTCGGCGTTGACCGAGAGTGAGTGGCCCGTGAACACCGGAACACGAACGCACGTGCCCGACACGAGCAGGTCGGGAATCCCGAGAATTTTGCGGGACTCATCGCGCAGCTTGCGATCCTCATCGGTTTCACCCGAGCCGTCGTCAATGAGCGAACCCGCAAGGGGAACGACGTTGAACGCGATCGGTGCAACGTAAACGTTCGGGTCGGGATAATTGAGCGCGGCACCGTTGGTCACGAGCTGGCGAGGGTCTTGCTCGAGCACAGCCTTCGTCTGGCCATACAGCTCCTCAACACCAGCGAGGCCCGAGCCTGAGACTGCTTGGAACGTGGTGACGATCAGGCGCTTCAAGCCTGCTGCATCGTGGAGGGCTTTGAGCACTGGCATTGCCGCCATGGTCGTGCAGTTCGGGTTCGCCACGATCCCCTTCGGGGCGTTCTCCAGCGCGCTCGGGTTCACCTCGGCAACAACAAGAGGCACCTGGTCATCGCCGCGCCACGCGGATGAGTTGTCGATAACGGTGGCACCGGCTTCAGCAAAACGCGGAGCCTGCGCACGCGAGGTCGCGCCGCCTGCGGAGAACAGTGCGATATCCAGGTCGTTGACGTCGGCCGTCGAGGCGTCCTCAATCGTGATCTCCTCACCCCGGAACGTCAGGGTCTTACCCGCGGACCGTGGGGATGCGAACAGGCGAACCGAATCGGCGGGAAAGTTTCGCTGCTCGAGCAGTTCGAGCATGACCTCGCCAACCTGCCCGGTGGCTCCAACAACTCCAAGATTGATGCTCATCGCCCAGTTCCTCCGTAAACAACTGCCTCAACTTCAGAGGCGTCCAATTCAAATGCGGTGTGCACGGCGCGCACGGCCTTATCCAGATCCTCGCTTCGCACGACGACCGAGATGCGGATCTCCGAGGTGGAGATCATCTCGATGTTGACTCCGGCATCGCGCAACGCGCCGAACAGCTTCGCCGACACACCTGGGTGCGAGCGCATGCCCGCACCAACGAGGGAAAGCTTTCCAACGTTCTCGTTGTAGATCAGATCGGCAAACCCAAGCTCGTCCTTGATCTCGGCGAGCGCCGTCCGCGCCTTACTGGCATCGTCCTCAGGAAGCGTGAAGGAGACGTCCGTCAGCCCGGTCTCGAGCGCGGACACGTTCTGCACGATCATGTCGATGTTGCATCCACGTGCAGCAACGGCCTCGAAGATTCGGGCAGCCGTACCTGGCCGGTCGGGCACACCGATGACGGTGACCTTACCCTGGGACCGGTCGTGTGCGACACCTGAAATGATCGGATTTTCCATGTCTTCTTCCTTCTCATCGGTGACCAGCGTTCCGGATTTATCGGAAAACGATGATCTCACGTGGAGTTTCACGCCCTGACGACGCGCATATTCGACTGCACGCAGGTGCAGGATCTTCGCGCCGTGAGCGGCAAGTTCAAGAGTTTCTTCGGTCGTGATCCGCTCGACCTTTCGAGCGGCCGGCACAATTCGCGGGTCGGCGGTGAAGAGCCCGTCGACGTCGGAGTAAATTTCGCAGACCTGTGCACCAAGTGCCGCAGCGAGCGCGACGGCGGTCGTGTCCGAGCCCCCGCGACCGAGGGTCGTGACGTCGTTTGTTGCCTGGTTGACGCCTTGGAAGCCAGCGACGATCGCAACTTCTCCACCCGCGAGGGTGTCGGCGACCCGCTGTGGGGTGACGTTGAGGATGCGGGCGTTGCCGTAAATGTTGTCGGTGATCAGCCCGGCCTGCTGCCCCGTGAACGCCTTCGCGCGCACGCCATGCGCAGAGATCGCGATCGCGAGTAGCGCCATCGAGATCCGCTCCCCTGCTGTCAGGAGAATGTCCATCTCCCGGGTGGGTGGGTTCGGAGAGAGCGCGCTCGCGAGGTCGATCAGCTCATCGGTTGTGTCACCCATGGCGCTCACGACGACGACGACGTCGTGGCCTTCGTTTTTGGTCGCGACGACGCGCTTTGCGACTCGAGCGATACCTTCAGCGTCGGCAACCGAGGAGCCACCGAATTTCTGAACAATCAAGGACACGTAAAACTCGCTAAAAGTGCAGGCAGTGGGACGGTCTTATTGTAGACCTCGCCCGCGCATTGGACAGTGTGCCGTCCACCACGTGGGAAAGTTCGGGTGTCAGCCGAGGGAAGATACGACGTCCCACCCAATACGAAGAATGAGCGCAAACACGACGGTGAGGAAAACGATGCGGATGAAGCGGGCGCCTTTGGCGATCGCCATGCGTGCGCCGACGTAGCCGCCGATCATGTTGGCAAAGCCAAGGACGAGCCCTGCGGCCCAAACGACGGCCCCTGCTGGGATGAAGAAGATCAGGGCGCCGAGGTTGGTCGCGAAGTTGACAATCTTGGCGATCGCGGAGGCGGGGAGGAACGCGTAGCCCAGGACGCTGACGAGGCTAAGGACGAGGAAGGTGCCGGTGCCGGGGCCAAGCATGCCGTCGTACAGACCAAGGAGCGCGCCGAGCCCGAGAGCGACGATGAGGTGAGTGCGCGTGCGCCAGCGCAAGGTGGTGGCGCGGCCGAGTTGCGGGGTTGCAAGGGTGTAGAGCGCAACGCCTATCAGCACGATCAAAATAATTATTCGCAGCGAATCGGCCGGCACGAGGCTTGCCAGGCGCGCGCCGAGGATTGCCATGACGAGCGCAGCACCGGCCATCGGTAGACCCGTGCGCATGTCGGGTTGGATGCGCCGGTAGTACGTGAGTGCACTGACCGAGGTGCCCATGATCGAGCCGAGCTTGTTCGTAGCGAGCGCTTGGATCGGGGCTATCCCGGGAACGAGGAGGAGAGCGGGGAGTTGGAGGAGTCCGCCACCGCCGACGATAGCGTCGACCCAGCCCGCGCTGAACCCCGCGAGCGCGAGCAGCGCAAGGGTGAGGAGGGATAAGTCAATGCCGGCGGAGAGATCCACACGCTTAGTGTGCCACTGCGACCACGTACGCGCTGCCGCGTGTGGGTGGTGGCCCGGAGTTATGCTTCGACGGCGCGGCGGCCTTCGAAGGCTCGCCCAAGGGTGACCTCGTCGGCATATTCCAGATCCCCACCAACGGGTAGACCCGAGGCGAGTCGGCTGACCGTGATGCCCATCGGGCGTAGCAAGCGCACAAGATAGGTGGCCGTTGCTTCGCCTTCAACATTCGGGTCGGTGGCGATGATGACCTCGGAGATGGGTTCTTCCGACAGACGCGCGAGGAGTTCACGGATTCGCAGGTCGTCGGGGCCGATGCCGTCGATTGGGTTAATCGCGCCGCCAAGCACGTGGTAGCGGCCGCGGTACTCGCGGGTGCGCTCGATCGCAACGACGTCCTTTGCCTCTTCAACAACGCAGATGACTTCTGGGTTGCGGCGCGGATCGACGCAGATTCGGCATTGGGTGGATTCAGAAATGTTTCCGCATGTATCGCAGAAACGGACCTTTTCCTTCACGACCGTGAGCGCACGAGTGAGGCTCTCAATGTCATGGGGGTCGGCTGCGAGCACATAGAAGGCGATCCGCTGGGCGCTCTTCGGGCCGACACCGGGCAGTCGCCCGAGTTCGTCGATGAGATCTTGTACGGCACCTTCGTACATGCCCTACCCTTTCAGCCTTCTTCGATAATTTCGTCGATTACGGTTCCACCCAACATCTTCGCAACCAACGGTGGGCCGACCAAATCCGATTCCGCAACATCGGCGTCATGTGGTGAGTATTCATCGTAATCGCTCGGCGGTTCACTCGGTGGGATCCCGCTATCCCAGGCAGGTGGCCCTGCTGGTGGTTCTGGCGCGGCCGGCTCAGGCTCCAGTTCGGGTTCGCTTGGTTCCTCTGCTGACGGCGTAGCGTGCTCGTGCTGCATGGGCGCCGTGGCCTGTGGCTCGGGCGTCGCTGGCGGGCGCGGGGGCGCCGGTGCGGCCTGCGGCGCGGGGGCCGGCGGCGGCTGGGGGCCTCCTCCTCGACCGCTGGCGCCGACGATGGTCGTTTCAATACGCACGTTGAGGCCGAGCGCTTCCTGGAACGCCGCAGCGAGCGCACCGGTGTGCCCGGCGCTTTGGAACGCCGAGGCGAGGCCGGCCGTGGAGAAGCCGATGGTGAAAACGCCCGGCTGCAGATCCACGACCTGAGCATCCTGGGAGACGAGAGCCCACGTGGCTCGGCGCAGACGCGCGAGTTGTTGAAGCACTTCGGGCCAGCGGTTGCGCAGTTGCTGCACGGTGAGGCCGGCATCTGCTGCATCGCTTGCAGTGGCCGGCGTGGGCGGCTCGGTAGGGGGTGCGGGAGCTGCAGGCGCGGGAGGCGCTGCGCCCTGACCGGGCAGGCTGACGCTGGGCCAGCCATCGTCATCCTGTGGGACCGCTGCGGGTTTGACCGGCTCGGGACGCGCCGATGCGGGGGGCTGATCCTGCGTGGCGCGGGCTTGCGCTGCCGCGGCCCAAGCGGATGCGGCGGCGGGGGCTGGGGTCTGCGCGGGAGGCGGAGGCGTTGGTTCTGGACGAGCAGGAGGGGGCGTCTGGCTCGCGCGGCGTGCAGCGGCCTGGCTCGCGAGGTCGGGAACGCCATCACGGGTGGGCGTGGCACCAGTAGCTCCACCACTTCCGATGCCACCGGCTTCGATCCGGTCGAGGCGCAGCGCAAGAGAGCGGATACCTTCATCGGATGAGGGAAGCAGGAGGCGGGCACACAGAAGCTCAAGTTGCAAACGCGGGGACGTGGCGCCAACCATCTGGTCGAGAGCTTCGTGAACGAGATCTGCGGCGCGTGAGCATTGGGCAGCGCCGAGGTGGCTCGCCTGCGAGCGCATGCGCTCGAGCTGGTCGACCGGTACGTGTGGAAGCACCGACTGCGCCCCTTCCCCAGCAGCGAGCACGACGATGAGGTCGCGGAAGCGTTCGAGGAGATCCTCGGTGAACCGGCGCGGATCCTGTCCAGAGGAGATCACTTGCTCAACGACACCGAACAAGGAGGCGCCGTCATTAGCGGCGAGCGCCGCCACCGCGTCGTCCAATAATCCCTCAGGCGTGTAACCGAGCAACGCGACGGCTCGCTGGTACGACACGACGCCGTCGATCGCCCCGGCCATGAGCTGGTCGAGCACAGAGAGTGAA
>CAYVDF010000112.1:0-6014 GCA_964450475.1 uncultured Pseudactinotalea sp. | reverse complement strand
CCTGCTCAATGTTCGAGGTCACGGCCTGGGTCTTTGAGATCTTCTTCGATTCCAGCCGGTCGCGCTCAAGCATGTTCTTGAAGTCCATGTTGCCGCCGACGTTGAGCTGGTAGGTGCGATCGACAGTTACACCGCGCTCCTCAAACAGCCGGGCAAGCACGCGGTGGGTGATGGTGGCGCCCACCTGGGACTTAATGTCATCGCCCACAATCGGAACCCCGGCGTCAGCAAACTTCTTCGCCCACTCTGGGTTCGAGGCAATAAACACTGGCAGGGCGTTCACGAACGCGACTCCTGCATCGATAGCGGCCTGCGCGTAGTGCTTAGTTGCTTCCTCAGACCCAACGGGCAGGTAGCACACGAGCACATCGGCTTTGGCATCGCGCAGCGCCTGCGCAACGTCGACGGGTTCCTCGGTCGATTCGGTAATCGTCTCGCGATAGTACTTGCCGAGGCCATCAAGGGTCGGCCCGCGCAGAACGCGCACGCCTGTTTCGGGGACCTCGGCGATCTTGATCGTGTTGTTCTCCGATGCGTTAACCGCCTCGCTCAAATCGAGGCCAACCTTCTTCGCATCGACGTCGAAGGCCGCCACAAATTCCACATCGGAAACGTGGTATTCACCGAACTGCACATGCATGAGCCCAGGCACGGCGCTAGCCGGATCGGCATCTTTGTAGTACTCAACGCCTTGTACCAACGAAGAAGAACAGTTACCGACACCGGCGATCGCTACTCGAATTTTCGACACATTTTCCCCAATTAGTTGAAGCGTCACGCTTTCCATTATGACCTAATTCCCCGGCCAGCCTGTACAAGCAACGCACCCTCTAGTGGATCACACTCTCCCTTATTGTGAGTACATGGCCTCACCTGAAGTAGCCCCACCAAAGTCACGACGCTTGCTCGTCGTGCACCACACGCCGTCTCCTGGCATGCACGAGATGCTCCGCGCGCTCCTCGATGGCGCAGGCGACGACGCGATCATCGGGGTAGAGGTCGTCGCGGTGCCGGCACTAAGCGCGAGCGCGGCGGATGTGCTCGCGGCCGATGCGATTGTGCTCGGGACGCCAGTGAACATCGGGTACATGTCGGGGGCGCTCAAACATTTCTTTGACGTCGTGTATTACCCGTGCCTCGACGCAACCCGAGGGCTTCCCTACGGTGTGTATTTGCACGGCAACGAAGGCCTTGAGGGCGGGGTGAACTCGGTGACGTCGATCGCGAGGGCGCTCGGGTGGGTGCCGGTCGCGGCCCCGGTGGAGGTTCTCGGAACGCCGGATGCGGGCGGGCTCGCGCAGGTGAGAGAACTTGGCGCGGTGGCGGCCGCGACGATCATGGCGGGGTAGTCTCAGGCACGTGACGACTTCTTCGACGCCGGTATGGCGAGTTCGCGGAATGCCCGCGCTGCTTATCCTGACCGCCGCCGGATTTATCGGATACGCCGCGCTCATGCCGGTGGCCCCGCTGTGGGCCGTCGAAGGGGGCGCGACAGAAGCGGGGGCGGGTTTGGTGAACGGCGTGCTCATGCTCGCCACGATCATCACCCAACCGTCCGTGCCGTGGCTGCTCCGCAGGTTCGGCGCCGGACCCGTGCTTGCGGCCGGCCTCGTGCTGTTGCTCGGGCCATCAATGCTCCACCTCATCTCTAGCGACTTGTGGTGGATCCTCGTTCTGTCGACGGTGCGCGGGCTGGGCTTTGGGATCATCACCGTGACTGGCTCGGCGGTGGTGGCGAATCTCGTTGAGCCTGCTCGGCATGGCCAGGCCATCGGCGCATATGGCGCCGCCGTTGCTGTGCCGCAGCTCGTGCTTTTCGCTGCGGGACCGTGGCTCGCGAACAAGGTCGGGTTCTGGCTCGTGTTTGCGATCGCGACCGCGCCACTGCTTGCCCTTGGCGCGGCCACGCGGCTCGCCTCGGCGATGCGCGCGGTTGAGGCAAAGCGCGCGGAGCGAAGCCCCTCAACTGACGGCTCTGCCCCGGTTCTTGCCGCCAGCCCTCGCTCGCTCATCAGCGGGCTCGTGCCGCCGATGATCATCCTCCTCGGCGTGACACTCGCTGGCGGTGCGCTCATTACGTTCACCCCGCAAATGAGCACTTCAACGGTCGCAACGACGGCCGGCATCATGCTGCTCACCGCGACCGCCGCGTTTAGCCGCTGGCGCCTTGGAATGTACGCCGACCGCTACGGCGCAACGAAATTCCTCAGCCCCCTCGTGCTCACGAGCGTGCTCGGCCTCGTACTCGCCGCCTACTCGATCCTCACCCCAGGCTCCACCCGCGTGTGGGCGCTCATCCTTGGGATGACGCTCGTTGGGTTCGCCTACGGGGGCTTGCAAAACCTCACGCTGCTGCTCTCGCTCGCGGCCGTTCCGCGGGAAAAATACAACACCGCGAGCGCTGCGTGGAACATGGGTTTCGACGCCGGCACGGGAATCGGCTCCGTGCTCGTTGGCGCACTCGCCGCCGGATTCACGTTTTCGACGGCGATCTTCGCTACCGCACTCACGTCACTGCTGACGTTGCCAGTGGCATTCCTGCTCCAGCACCGTTCGGCACGCCAAGGCCTGCAGCCACCCGAGATGGATTAGCGCCCGATCTGTTTGATGCTCCCCTGATACTGCTTCAGGAGCACCTTGGAGAGTTCCCCGTGCTCAGCCAGCGCCGAGAGGTCAAGTTGGCCGAGCCAGTCGCGGCGGCACAACTCTAGCCACGCGTACCCCAGCCCTGAGGTGATCGCGGCTGCAACGGATGCGTTGATGACGTTGCCGGCACCGGGCACGACTTTGAGCAGGGCTCCCACGAGGCTGCGTCCCGCCGAGGTCGCGGCGATGCCCGCGAGCGCCTTCGCTGCGTTCGCAGTGGAGAGCTTCACGTCGTACACTTTCGCGACCTTCGCCATCATCCCCGCCTGAATCCCCACGAGGAACGGCGCGTCAGCGAACGGAATGGGCGTGGCCGCTATCCCCGCCGCCGAGGCAGCCGCTCGGTGAACGACCTTGCGAGCCTCCCGACTTTTGGAATCGCCATCGACCCTTTGCGCTGCAGAAAACGCCGTCTGTCGACCCTCGGGCACCACCTCCAACGTGCGGGCCACGAGTTCGTGCAAACCAAATGCCTTGGTGCCGGTGTACGGGTCGTCGATCGCTGCGACCGCCACGGCCTCCCCACCAACGATCGGCAGGAACCGCTCCTTGATGTGCGCGAGAAACTCCACCGTCGCCGGGTCGATGCCCCGCTCAGGCAGCCAGGGTGTCTGGGTCAGCACGAGAAAAACCGGCAACTTCATGTCGACCGCGAGGTTTCGGATCGCCTTCTCCTGCTGCTCATCAAGCCGGCGATCGGTTGCCTTGACGCAATACCAGACGGCGTGGATCGCCTTATTGGGGTCGTCCTTCAGCCGCTTGCGGTAGGTCTTCTTAAATTCATCGATGAACCCTTTGAGGTTCGCGAACGTCTCTAGGCCTTGGAAGTCATACAACCCAAGGTCGCCGCGCTGGTAAAAGTTCACACCGGTGGTGACGGGCCGGCCGATTCCGGTTGCCGCGAGATCCTCCCCGAACACGGAGTTAACCAGCGTCGATTTCCCAACGCCCGTGCCCCCAAGAATGGCGAGATTGACCGGCTCTAGGGTCGCCGATTCCCACCCGCGGGTAAACTCCTCGATTTCCCGGCCCTGTTCTTGACTGTGCGCCACCTGCGATCCCTTTCGTCGGCGGTCCCATTATCCTCCCAAACCGCCTGCGCTCGTGGGTTATTCCGCCTCTATCCTGAGCTCTCGGGCGGTGTCGGAGATAGCCTTCGCCACGCTCAGGTCGAGCTCGGTGAGCACATTTCCCGCGTCGTGGGTCGTGAGTCGCACCTCGACCCGCGGATAGGTGAGAAGCACGTCGGGGTGGTGATTGGCGCCGTCTGCAATCCGCCCGATCGCGGTCACAAAGGTGACCCCGCGCGCGAACGATCCCGTGGCGAAGGAGGCGATGGCTGTGCCACCTTCGATGCGCCAGTCGCTCGTGCCGGAGTCGGCGAGGAATTCGGATTCTGAGATATTGCGTGCCATTTCTCCACGGTAGGCCGCTCGCGGGCGACGAGCAATAAGCTGGAGGCATGTCGCCTTACTATGCTTCTGCTTCCCGATTTATTGACGCCGAACCCTCCACTCTGTTCGATATCGTTGCCGATCCGCGTAATCACCCACTCATCGATGGCTCAGGGAGCGTGCGTGAGCCACTGCCCGGCACCCCAGAGAGATTGTCGCTGGGAGCGCAGTTTGGGATGCAAATGCACCGGAAACTCGATTACAAGATGCGCAGCACGGTGACGGAATTTGTGCCCGGTGAGATCATCGCGTGGAAGCCGCTGAGTGGGCACACGTGGCGGTGGACGTTCACTCCGCATGAGGGCGGCACACTCGTGACAGAGGAGTGGGACGCGCGCGGGGTGTGGAACCGGCTGATCATGCGCCTCGCCGGGGTTGCCAAGGCGAACCAGCGCGCGATCGAGGCCTCGCTCGTGCGACTCGAAGAACTCGCGCGATAGCCACGCCGGCATAAAACTGGGGCCCTCCTGCGCGGAGAGCCCCAGTACAAGAGTGCGCGCACGTTACGAGGAGAACGCGATTATGCTGCCCGTAGCAGCGAAGAGGATGACGACAGAGACGATCCCGAGAATCAGCAGCACGGTGGCGATGATACCGAGGATACGGCCGGCCTTAATCGTGCCCGCGTTGGAGTACTCAATCCCCTGGGCCTGTGCTTCTTTCATGGCGTTGTTTCCCATGACCCACGCGACGATACCGAGCGGCGCACACAGCAACAGACCGAGGATACCGAGCACGAGGATCGTCGTACCGCTGGGGTGTTCCTGCGGGTAGGCACCGGCGTAACCACCGGCCGGGTAGGACTGGCCAGGATACTGCGGCGTGCTCGGCGGCGGTGGCGGGGGAACGCCAGGCGTCTGCGAGTATGGGTTCGACCCACCACTGGGATCGGGGTAGCTCTGCGGCGTACCACCGGGGCGGTAAATGTCATCGCCGTCTGATGGTGGTGGCGGCGGTGGCGGCGTCGATGGGGGATCGTAACTCAAGGGAATCTCCATTCCTGAAACGGTGGTGCAACGTGTCCCGCACCAACTGTCAGTGCTAAGGTTACCGGCGCCGAGTAGGCACGGCGTCATCTTGGAGTTTGATTTCGTAACCCGTCGCCTCCGCCCTGCGCCGTAGATTCCAATTGGGACGATGAACGACACTTCCTCCACGTGGCATGAGGCCTTCGGATCCGCCGGTGCTCGCGCGAGGAACACCGCGAGTTCACTATCGCGCGCGGGCGAGGACACCGATTGGTTGAGCAAGCAAGAGTGCCTCAGAGGAATTGATGTATGCCGCGACTCACGTAACTGGGAACTCTTGAATACGTGACCCTTGGACTGGGTCCCGCAAATGACGAAGCGCGCCAGGGATTTCTCCCTGACGCGCCTCGACGCTAGTTGTTAGCTGCAGCCGGATGTGGTGCCGCAGCCTTCACACACGTGGCACGAGCCCGAGGGGCGCATCCGCGCACCGCACACCATGCACAGTGGGGCGTCGGCTACGCGGCCCTGGAACTTCGCCGCGAGGTCGGCTGAGGAACTCACGGTCGATTCGTCACTGTCGGCGAGCGAGCCACCGTTGTAGGAGACTCCCGCCTCGGTGATGCCGGTGTCGGTGCCGTTCTCCACGGCAACGGACTGCGCAGCCGCTTCGGTGTCAACCTCGGGGGCTGCCGGCGCCTTGGGCGCGGCAGGTGCCGGGGCATCGAGAGCCGGCGCGTAGGAACCGGTCTCGAGTTCGCGAGCGCGTTCAGCGTTGGTGTGAATGCCCATGGCCGAGCGGGTCTCGAAGTCGAGGTAGTCCATCGCGAGGCGGCGGAACACGTAGTCCATGATGGAGGACGCCATGCGCTGATCCGGGTCATCCGTCATACCGGCCGGCTCGAAGCGCAGGTTGGTGAACTTCTCCACGAAGGTCTCCAGCGGC
>CAYVDF010000111.1:0-6063 GCA_964450475.1 uncultured Pseudactinotalea sp. | reverse complement strand
ACGCCGCGCGACTAACGCCAGTGCAGATCCACGCGGCGTGTGAGGATCTCATCGCTCGCACCCGCGCTGAACGCGCCGAGCTTGGTTTTCTTCACCCAGGCCGGATCGACGTGATCGGCGCCGGTGCGCTCATCTGGTCGGAGATCGTCGCGTGGGCGACTGAGCAGTTCCGCGCCACGGGGCGCAGCCTAGAGTACGTCACCACGAGCGAGCACGACATTCTCGACGGCCTCGCCCTCAGCCAGCTCTAGCCGACCCGCGGGCCGGCGCTAGTGGCCGCGTGCGAGCCACTCATCGAGGTGCGGCTTTTCGGCTCCAATCTGGGTGGAGTCACCGTGCCCAGTGAGAACTACCGTGGAGTCGGGGAGCTTGAACAGCTTCAAAATAAAAAATGCGGGCGGTGAGAAAATCCCACCGCCCGCACGTTTAGTGTGAACGCCTACCCGAGGTAGATATACCTCAGCAGCAGGAGCGCTGCGAGGAGGTAGAGCATCCAACTGGCTTCCTTGAAACGGCCGGTGAAGACCTTGATCAGGGCGTAGGCGATGATCCCAAACGATACGCCGTTGGCGATCGAGAAGGTCAGCGGCATCGCGATGATCGTGAGGAACGCTGGCAGGGAGTCGCCGATGTCCGACCAGTCGATGTGCATGACACCGCTCATCATGAGCGCACCCACGATGATCAGGGCTGGGGCGGTGGCTGCGCTTGGCACGGCGCCGATGAGCGGCCAGAAGAACATCGCGGCGAGGAACAGGAACGCGGTGGTAATCGCCGTTAATCCTGTTCGACCACCCTCTTCAACACCGGCGGCGGACTCGACGTAGGCCGTGGTGGTTGAGGTACCGAGGGCGGCACCCATCATGGCGGCGAGACCGTCCATGGAGAACACCGTCTTCGCGCGCGGCATTTCGCCGTGCTCGTCGAGGAATCCGGCGCGCTGGCTCAGCCCCGTCAGGGTACCGGTGGCGTCGAAGAAGTCAACGAAGAAGAAGGTGAATACAACGGACAGCAGGCCGATGCCGATGGCGCCGGCGAGGTCCATCTTGAACGCGAGGTCCGAGGGCCAGAACGGCATCGCCACGATCGAGCCGCCGAAGCCGCTGAAGGGAACCATCTCGCCCTCGGCACCGGGGTAGACCGGGAGGCGGAAGACGATCGCGATGATCGTGGTGGCGAGGATGCCCCACAAGATCGCGCCCGTGATGCGGAGCTTCATGAGCACGGCGATGATGAGCAGACCAACGATGCTCAGCCACACGTGTGCATCGCCGAAGTGGCCCATTGTGATGAACGTGGCGGGGTCGGCAACGGTGATTCCGGCGTTCTTGAAACCAAGGAGTGACAAGAACGCGCCGATGCCGGCGGTGATCGCGAACTTCAGGCTGAGGGGCAGCGCCTGCACAATGGCCTTGCGCACCCCAATAATCGACAGCACGATGAACAGCACACCCGAGATGAACACGGCACCAAGCGCCGTCTCCCACGGAATGCCCATGCCGATCACCACTGTGTAGGCGAAGAACGCGTTCAATCCCATGCCCGGGGCTTGGGCGAAGGGGAAGCGGGCGATGACACCCATGACGAGCGATCCAAGGAACGCCGCCATACACGTGACCATAACGAGCTGCGCAAAAACGTTATCCACACCGGGGATGACGATGGCAGCTGACAGAACGTCGGGGTTGACGAAGATCACGTAGCTCATCGCGAGGAACGTGGTTAGCCCTGCGCGGATCTCGCGGGGAATGCTCGTGCGGTGCTTCGAAATCTCGAAGTACTTATCGAACGCATTCTTGGGAGGTAAGGGTTCGACCCTCGTCTCCACAGGTGCTGGGGTAGTACTGCTCATTGCTCTCCTTTGGGCACGGCGATTGATGCGCGGTTAGTGTACAAGTGATGTGTGCACTGTAGCGGATGTATCGTCGCTTTTTGCCACAACACGGCCGTCAACGTAGACGGCGGCGATATCGGCGTCGGTGCCGAGCGTGAACAGCGAAGCGAGTGCAGCGCCCTCGTTTGGCGCGTTGCCTAATACATCAGCGAAGGTGGTTCCTTTCTTCGGTGCATAGTTGACGGCGTCAAACGCCATCCCTTCACTCAGATGCCCCACGTTGTCCAAGCCCAAGGCGAGGGCACCGGCGCGCGTTGCAAGGTAGAGCAAATGTGCCGGCGTTAGGGGGTAGCCATCGTCGCGAAGTTGCTGGTGGAAGTAGGCTTGCAGGCCCTCCTTCACCAGGTTCAAGCCCGTTCCGGCACCAACATCGGAGCCTAGGGCCAACCGCACACCTGCATCGAGGTGGGCGGACATTGGAAATAGCCCGCTACCAAGCGCGGAGTTCGACGTCGGGCAATGCGCCACTGACGTCTTCGTTGCCGCGAGCCGCGCCAACTCTGGCGCGCTCGGGTGCACGTTATGCGCGAGAATGCTGCGTTCATTCAGCAAGCCGAACTGGTCGTACGTATCGGTGTAGTTCGCGAACTCGGGGAACAGCTCCCCAACGACCCGGATCTCTTCGGGGTTCTCGTTGACGTGCGAGGTGAAATAAATATCCGGCGCGGACTCAAACGCATCCCGGCACGCCTGCAGGATTCCTTCCGATGCCGAAAGCGAAAAGCGTGGCGTGACGGCGTAGCGCAGCTTGCCTTTGCCGTGCCACTTCCCGATGAGCGCTGCCATCTCGTCGCGGGCGATGCCGGGGGTCGTGTGGAGATCTGAGTGCAGGTTCCGGTCGGAGACGACGAGACCGGTGGTGATCCGAAGCCCGGAGTTTTCGGCTGCGGCGAAGAGCGTGTCGACGGCCGATGCGAAGTGGGAGCCAAAAACGAGTGCGCTCGTCGTGCCTGCCCGCGCGAGTGAGCCGAGGAAACGCCCTGCGAGATCGTGCGCGTGCTCGGGATCGGCGAGGCGGGCCTCCTGGGGGAGGGCGCATTCATCGAGCCATTGCAGAAGCGGCATCCCGAGCCCGCCGATGATCGGGAGTTGGGGGTAGTGCACGTGGGTGTCAACCATGCCAGGGATGAGCAGACCATCGAACTTCACGATGGTCGCATTCGGGTGGGCGAGCTCGGCATCGGTGAGGGAACCACGGAAGGTAATAACGCCGTCCGACACCGCGAGAGCAACGGTTTCGGCGCGCAGTCTCCCGCCCTCGAACGGCGAGGTCGGGGTATCCATGGCGAGGCCGTAGTAGATCGTGGTCATTGGTGTGCCTTCGTGAGGATTCGCAACAAGTCGGCCGCGACAGAGACGGCGATGACCGCGGGGTGCTTGCCCGTGATGTCGGCGAGACCGATCGGCGAATGGATGGTCTCCACGGCCGCTTCGCTGTGGCCGAGCTCGAGGAGCTTCTTGCGAAAGCGCAGCCATTTGGCGCGTGAGCCGATGACCCCGATCGATCCGAGGCGCCCGTGGCGCAGCGCGGCATCGCACAGCGTGAGATCTTCCGCGTGATCGTGGGTGAGGATGAGCACGTGGGCTCCGGCGGGGAGTTTATCGAGGATCATCTCTGGGGCGGGCGGGTTGTGCAGGTGCACTTGGGCGAACCCGTCGGTGATGATCTCGACTGCGGTATCCGACAGGATCTCTTTGCGCGTATCCGTCAGGTGGAGGATCGCCTCGTGGCGCGAGAGGATCCTGGCGATCTCCTCGCCGACGTGGCCGAGGCCGAACACGGCGATGACTGGGGGAGCAGGCACGTATTCGATGAGGACCTCCACGATGCCGCCGCAGCACTGGGTGCCGTGGTGGTTGTGTGCATGTTCGTTCAGCCCGAACTGCTCGATCTGAACGCGGGGGTAATCTGCGTTGGCGCCGGCGTGCTGGGCCAACATTTTCCGCGCCGATTCGATGGTGGTGGCCTCCATGTTGCCACCACCAATCGAACCGTACGTGGCGTCGGCGCAGACCGCCATCTTGGCGCCGACATCTCGCGGGGAGTGACCCCGTACGCTAATAATTGTCGCGAGAACGGCATGCTCGCCCGAGGCCGTCAGAGCCTGCAGCCCCTCGAGCCATCCTGTGGTTGACATGTCGTGCCCTTAGGTGAGTGCCGGCTGTTGGGTCGTTGCTTGGCGCACCCGCTGGATCGACCAGAACACCGCTTCCGGTGTTGCTGGCGATGCGAGTGTCACGCTCGTGCCGGCTTCGCCGAACGCTGCGGCCGCGTCACGTAGTGCCTCGCGCGCGGCGAAGGCGAGCATGAGCGGGGGCTCACCCACGGCTTTGGATCCGTACACGACGCCGGGCTCGGTGGCCTGGGTGTAGAACGAGACCCTAAAGTCGTGGGGCATCTCAGAGAACGAGGGGATCTTGTACGTGCTCGGGCCGGGAGTGGCGAGGCGCCCACGGCTGGGTCGATCGCTGTTGTCCCACACGAGCTCTTCCAGTGTGAGCCAGCCCGCGCCTTGGACGTATCCGCCTTCGACCTGACCGATATCGATGAGCGGGGAGATGGAATCTCCGACGTCGTGGAGGATATCGACGCGGCGTTGGGTGTACTCCCCGGAGAAGCCGTTGACCTCGACCTCGGCGACGGCGGCGCCGTAGGCGAAGTACTTGAACGGAGCGCCTTGGAACGTTGCGGCATCCCAGTGCAGGCCTGCCGTGCGGTAGAAGCCCGTGGCTGATAGCGAGACCCGCTGGAAGTAGGCCGCGTGAACGACTTCCTCCCACGTTGCGGTGTTGTCCGTGCCAAGGCCGATTGCGTGACCGCCGGTGAATCGGACCTCTTCGACGTTGACTCCGAGCATCGCCGCAGCGACCGGGGCGATACGGGTGAGCAGCTTCTCGCACGCGTTCTTGACGGCGCCTCCGTTGAGGTCGGTACCCGTGGAGGCGGCGGTGGCTGACGTGTTTGGCACCTTGTCCGTGCGGGTGGGGGCGAGGCGCACCTTGTCCAGCGGCAGGCCGAGGGTGGTGGCCGCGATCTGCAGCATCTTCGTGTGCAGACCCTGACCCATTTCGGTACCACCGTGGTTGATGAGGACCGATCCATCCTTGTATACGTGAACGAGCGCTCCGGCCTGGTTGAACGCCGTGAGGTTGAACGAGATACCGAACTTCACCGGGGTGATCGCGAGGCCGCGTTTGACGTGCGGGCTGGACGCGTTGAACGCATCGATCTCAGCCCTGCGGGCGTCAAAGTCGCTCGAAGCGAGCAGCTCGCTCCAGATGTTAAACATCCGGTCTGACTGCGGCAGTTCCTGGCCGAACGGGGTGGTTTGGCCGACCTGGTAGAAGTTGCGCTCGCGGATTTCCTTCCCGCTCAGGCCAAGCTTCGGGGCGACCCGGCTGAGGATGTCCTCCATCACGAGCATGCCCTGGGGGCCGCCGAAACCGCGGAAGGCGGTCTGGGAGGTCTTGTTGGTCTTCGCGACTCGGCCGGCAACCTGAATGTTCGGCACGAAGTAGGCGTTATCGATGTGGCAGATCGCGCGGGCGAGCACGGGCTCAGAGAGTTCCAGGCTCCACCCGCCATCGGCGACGAGGGTGGCATCCAGGGCGACGATCTTGCCGTCGTTCGTGAACCCGGCTTTCCACGTGGAGTAGAAGCCGTGGCGCTTGCCGATCATCGTCATGTCCTGTGTGCGGTTGAGGCGCAGGCGAACCGGGCGGTTCGTGATCTGTGCGCCGAGCGCGGCGACGGCGGCGAGCCCGTGGGGCGCCATCTCCTTACCGCCGAAACCACCGCCCATGCGCAGGCACTGGACGGTGACCTCGGAGGCCGTGCAGCCAAGGACCTGAGCCACGATCTCTTGGGTTTCCGAGGGGTGCTGCGTCGAGGACTGGATGAACATCTGCCCCGATTCATCGACCATCGCGAACGCGGCTTGGGTTTCGAGGTAGAAATGCTCCTGGCCGCCGAAGTCGAATTCGCCTTCGAAGATGTGGTCGGACTCTTCAAATCCCTTGTGCACATCGCCCCGGGCGAGTACAGGGGCGGAACCTTGGTAGGAGCCGGCCGCTACCGCGTCTTTCGGGGTGAGGATCGCAGGCTTCTCGGTGTAGTCGATCGTGATGGCCTCAGCACCCTTGCGGGCGGCATCCTCGGATTCACCCAG